>NZ_JBQXDJ010000143.1:0-3197 GCF_052601015.1 Chitinimonas violaceus
CAATGCCGATAGTCGTGATCTTCATGGTGGAGGCCCCTTTTGTGAGTGGTCTGTTTGACACAACCACTTCGACGTAATGCCGTTGGCGGGGGCGTCCATTCCATTAGATCAAGTCTGAACTTCTACACCTTAAGTGGTCGATATCCTCAGCCGAGCAAAGCCTTCAGATTGCATCATTTCCATAAGCACAGCGTTTTTTCTCTCCATCCTATCTGTATAATTTAAGGCAAGGTCCGCTCTTCTTATTGATTCAAGGATCACATTGCTTCTTTGAGAGTTATCTTTTATTAAATATGGCTGGGTATTGATATTTAATTCAACTTTTTTTGTATCTAAGCTAGCAGCAAAGAAGTCATCTACGTCATTCCTAAAATCTTCTTCACAATAATGCTCTTGAGTTAACATTCGCGCAGGAATTGAATCAGTTCCAGAAAATTCCGTAAATAATTTTACCAGCTTGGCCTTTTCCCCAATAAAATTATATTTTTTCCCTTCATGAAAAATATCAACATTTGTACTTTCCAATACTTGCTCTTCAGTTCTAAATGAGTCTTTCGTGAATGTTAATTTATCTACCTTCATTTCCCCTGTTAAAAGAGCTTGTGCATTTAAACTTGTTGTAATCCCACAGCCCATGTTTCCATATTGCAATGATTGACAAAATCTGAAGCCATCTACACTGATGACGGAAAAGGATTTGCTAGTATTCAATACTTCCCGCAGTAACAACTGAACCTGACGGTAGCCATCCAGTATTTCATCTTGGCTTTTTTTAATTTTTGCTTCATTTGTTGTATTTATTATTGTTGGCTTTACTTTATTTCCATCCTTATCTATTTCTAGATGTACTGCATACCAATGATCTTTGTTAGCCAGAACTGGGATTATTATTTCCTTTGCTGTTGGATTTCTTTTTAATCTAAAATCAATTAGCTCCTTGAGTTCTTTACTAGAAGTCGATGCTCCATTTTTCTTTTCATTTTCATTCAACTCCACATAAGGTAGTACCTCCTTTTTATTACAATTATTTTCAGAAATCATTCCTTCCAATATGTGCATCTCATCATGAGAAAATGTTCCATTCATGGATAGTATGTGTTTTTTAACGTACTCATGGGCATCTATCTCATGCCCTGATTTAAATAATTTTATTTCCTCACATCTACCGTTTCCTGACACAATTAACTTTATATCACCATACTTCTTGTCAAAATAGGTTATTTCATGCTTCTTGGAATTAAAATAATCGAGTGATTTCTTGTCAGAGTTTTCTGTTGTGCATATTTTTACATCATATTTTCCCAGTAACTCATCATAGAGTTCTGTTTTTGTTTGTTGATGGCCCGCTTCACTACTTTTACAGTCGAATGTTTGAGAGGGCTTAGAAGAGAATGTTGTTATTAACATAGATGTTTTCCCGGTTACCAGCTTTAAAAGAGTTTGAAAGCACATTACATCTGCTTATCAAATATCTACCATTTCAGACAAATGTTACTTTAGAATTTACTCTTAGCTTGCCCCCTTTAATTATCTCTTATTGACCTTGATAATTGACGTAACAAAATAGATTATTTATACCTCGCATTGATAAACAGTTCTTGCATAAATTTTCAATTTTTATCGTTTTCTTCAACTTGTTTCGATCTTGCCGTACACGTACCGACAATGCGGTGGAATAACGAACACTACGCACCTGTATGTCACCGAAGCCTACGGGCCAATCCCGTTGGATCGCCTCTACCAAGTCCACCCCCCTTGAGCACCGGTTGACTAAACTCTGCCATCCCTGGACCAATGACCTTGAGTCTGTTGACGTTTCACATGGGTAACCATAAAAACCCACAGGTCATGGCAACCGTGCTTTCATACTCCTTAACCGGGTCGAGTAACTTAGAACCTGTCTAAAGTCTTTCCAAATTCAACAAGATGCTTGATCCTTGCCGGATGAGAACCCCTTACCCCAGCGATATCAGTCGCGAACAGTTCGAACACATCCGCCCATTGTTAGAAAACGCCCGGAAAAAGACCAGCCCTCGCCGAATCGACCTATACGAGGTGTTTTGCGCCGTCCTCTACCTACTCAAGAGTGGCTGCCAGTGGCGCATGTTGCCTGCCGAGTTCCCCAAATGGCGTACTGTGTATGCCTACTTCTCCATCTGGCGTAAACAACAAGAAGGTGGGGCCAGCCTGCTACAGCAGGCACTGAAAAAATCAGGTTGGCGCGGCCCGTATCAAACTGGGGCGGAGCGCCAGTACGACATTCTTGATCGTGGACGCGCAGAGCGTGAAGAACGCTGATAGCGCGGGTCACAAGGGTTACGACGCGGGCAAGAAGGTGTCGGGTATCAAGCGTCACATTGCGGTAGATACCGAGGGTCTACCCCATGCCATAGCGGTGACCACGGCTGAAGTAACGGACCGTAAGGGGATACTGCAGGCGATGACGCAATGGCATGGCAATCTGAAGCAGGTGCGCAGCCTCTTGGCGGATGGTGGCTATGCAGGGAAGCCATTTGCGAAGGCGGTCAATGAATTGATGGGTGCGACGGTACAGATTGCCAAGCGTAGCGAGTTGCACACGTTCGCGGTGATGCCGCAACGCTGGGTGGTAGAGCGTAGCTTTGCGTGGTTGGAGAAGTGCCGGCGATTGTAGAAGAACTGCGAACGTGCACTCAACACGAGCTTACAGTTCCTCCATTTGGCTTTTCTCTCGATACTGCTCAAAAGACTTTAGACAGGTTCTTAGGATGCTGGTCGAGCTTAAGAAACGCTAGCTTCAAAGTGGCGGCATACAGGCACTAAATCGATGTATCCAAGTGGCCGCCGAATCTGTTTAGTGCAGTATGAAATTTTCTTCGACTTGCTTGCTGAAACTGGCTGTTACTGTTAACCAGGCTCTCTGGTGAGTTTGAGTAATCCGCACGTCATGATCTCACAGGTTTCACTGTAATTCAGCTGACCGCCACTGATGCGCTGTGTTTCGACAGCTTTTAATTCCTGAATTGTTCAATTCCTTTATGGCTGCCGCCGACTCGCAGGGTCGGCTTTTGACGGTAGGCTGGCATCGGGCACTGAATCCCCCCGGTTTTCGTGGAGGCTCAGTTGTTAGAGACAGGCGAACTGTGCCTGCTCGTTTAGCTGTCGGTAATAAGCTGTCTCCGCTTCTGCTGGTGGCACGTAGCCGATTGAGCTTAGTA
>NZ_JBQXDJ010000144.1:0-2961 GCF_052601015.1 Chitinimonas violaceus
GTCAAGACCAACAAGCACGATGCCGCTGATGCTGCGGCGATTTGCGAAGCCGTGACCCGGCCGGCTATGCGTTTCGTGCCGATCAAGACCGTTGAGCAGCAAGCCATTCTATCGGTACATCGGGCACGCGCCGGTTTTGTCAAAACACGCACTGCAACGGCCAATGAAATCCGCGGCCTGCTCGCCGAGTTTGGCATCATCATCCCGCAGGGTATCCACGTTATTGGCCGACGCATTCCGGAGATACTGGCAGACGGTGAGAATGCATTGCCAATCACCTTCAAACAGTTGCTGCAGACACTCTCTGACCACCTGAAAGCGCTGGATCAGCAGATTGAGGTACTAGAACAGGACATTCAGTGCTGGCACCGAAATGCTGCCGCCAGTGTTCGGCTGGCGAAGATCCCCGGCATCGGACCGCTTACTGCCAGCGCCCTGGTCGCCACGGTGGGGGACGCTCGAAACTTCAGCAATGGCCGACAGCTTGCGGCTTGGCTCGGTTTAGTGCCGCGACAACATTCCAGCGGTGGTAAACCAACCTTGCTGGGTATCAGCAAGCGTGGTGACAGTTACTTGCGTACCTTGATGATTCACGGTGCCCGAGCAGTGTTACGCGTTGCGACGAATAAAACGGATTGCACCTCTACGTGGTTAAAAGGGGTGATAGCGCGGCGACATGTCAATGTAGCGGCGGTGGCACTGGCCAACAAGAATGCTCGTATTGTCTGGGCTTTACTGGCACACGAGCGAGAGTTCCAGTCCGACCGCACCCTGGCGTTCGCCGGAGAGTAGCCAGACTGGTTGATAGTGACAATCCAGATTGGTGAGGACTTCCAGCGGTTGCGCAGGCAATCTTGATGTGATGGCAAGACAGGTAAGACCGTGACCGGCAAACCCCGAGACTGTCAAAGTGCGTAAAGCACGGTGATCTGATAGCGGAGTCGGTCAGCATATTCCATCAGGGACAGAGGCGAAGGCTTCACCAAAAGTCCGGATGTATGGCTGCAATCCCAACCTTGTTCTTGGTGCAACAGAAAAGATCGCTTGGCAAACGGGGGCGTCCATGTATGACAGTCGCCCGTTTTGACGGTGCCCACGTGTCAGATCAGTTCAGCCTGTCGACACTCTCCCTTCGTTCTAGATTTCCCTTCACTTGCGTAATCGTAACTGGCATCGTCATTTTCCGGAGTCGTCTGCACTCAACTTGACCTCGCGTTCCATCAATTGGTGTAGTCGCCTTCTGAAAATGATATTTTCCATCAATCGAGCAGTGACTGAGTGTCTCAGCGGTAATGTGGCTGTGAGTGAGCGGCCGCAGTTTACCAAGCTGCTTGACCGCTTGGTGCTAGGGTCTGTTGATGGTGCAAAGGCGTTCTCGACCCAATACCGGTAACGATCCTCATTTCCCGTCACCGAGTTGCTCCTCGTGGGTATCACTGCTCTAGCACCTCGTGCCTTGATCTGTTCGCGGATGCATCCAGCTAAAATCTGCATGCCTAGACTGCATGAAAACGCATGATTTCCAGCAGCCAGTTTTCCCCCAAACCCACCAGTATTCACGGGCCTGACAGCCCATCATGCACCTGCATAAAAAGCGCCCTATCAAGTGCGCGGGCGTGGCGGGGATACGAGCGCGCGCTAGCGGTGCTGACTGGGCTATTTCTGCTTTTCGTGACAACCTTGATACATCGGCAAGCCGAGGCGAAGTGCACGTCCCGGTGATCTGGTTCGCTTCGCCAACCACGGTGAAACGACCATTCGTCATCAGCTGCTGCTTGCCGCAGATAATTGAGTACGCGGAGCGCAAAGCTAGGCTGGGCAAGCCTTTGCTGGATTTTGTAGACCAAACGCTAAAAATATCTTTCCAGTCAGTTGCTTACCGGGAGCTTTAGTCAATTGACATACCTGCCGTTGCCCGCTAACCTGCGCGCCGGTTTGGTCTCGTCCAGTGTTTCTTTTCCCTTGCATTTCAAGCCAGTACGCATCCCGTACTGCCGTTCGGCATGCCGCGAACGTGAGCCTGTATCCGGCATCTATATCTAGTGAATCTGCGGTGGGCCCGTTTATTCCCCGCCTTATTTATCCTTTTCGCTCCATTCAGCTATCCATCGTGCGCCTACTCCTTCCCCTCATTTATCTATTGGCAGTCTTCTTTAGCCATTCAGTCTTGGCAAATAGACCCCCCGATCCCGGCAATACCTATCTCTATAAACCCAACTGGTGGTATACCTATTTGGGTGGTGAATGCTCAGGGCCTACGCCAGCCGCGGCTTTTTCTGGCAAGTGTGATGAAGTAATCAACGATCCCAATTTCAGCTGGGGTGCTTGGGAATATGTCAGAGGTGGCTGGCAAGCATTTCAGCCAGGTTGCCATAAGGGTGAGTGTAGCGCTGCATCGTATGGCTCTCGTGTCGCAAATGGTGCTTGTGCCAAAGGTTGGATTTACGACGCTGTTTTCAAAAATGGCAATAGCGGCGACGTTGTGTCGGTTTGTACCCGCCCTAAAAACGCTTCCTGCGTTGCCCCCAAAGAAGACTTCGGCAACGGTTGCGTCTGCCCGGAAGGCATGATCAATGACGGCGAGGGGTGCAAGGTCGACTTCCTCGCTTACAACCCCGTCAACTACGGGAATAAGTGTTCAAACGCTCAAGATAATCGCAGTACCACAGCATCTTCGAGTACTTCCAGTGCCCCTGTCGTACCGGAATGCGGTAACCCCATTCAACCCGCCACCGGCAATAAATATCAACGGGAAGTCGATTATCAGGGCGTAGGCGCCAATCGACTGGCTGTGGTTCGTCACTACAACAGCCTGGCTGATGGCTGGCGTGACCCGGTAATCCCCCCATTTTTAAGGGGAGTCAGAAGTAGCGCTATGCGACCATGGCCAGCCGCTGTATTGGGGTAATACCGCCCAAGGCCATGTTAGGGCGTTCGTGATTGTAGAACCAGATCCAATCC
>NZ_JBQXDJ010000145.1:0-2954 GCF_052601015.1 Chitinimonas violaceus
TAACATTTCCATGGTGATCACCCTTTCTCTCCTGCCTAGAAATTAGGCAGGGCAAGTAGAACACCTGGGTCAGTTTTGAATCGGCACTAGCACTTTGGCTGGGTCAGTTTTCGGTCAGCCGCAACAATCTATGGTCACCCTCCTATTTGCAACCATGATTTTTGGGTGGTGTGGTTGGCTTGCATAAATCTATCCGGCGTCCGAGTGGGATATTTCCCCGCGCCACGATGAGAGTAGCAGTTATGGAAACTAGCGATTTCCATCGTCGCCCTGGTGGCGGAAATGTGCACATAAACCCAGAAAATCCGAGTGTCAGGGTTCGCATCACCTGGTAACGCTGCGCTGCTGCCAGGGTCAATTATCCTACCGATATGCACTATTTGCTGCGTCGACCCTTCTGCGGGACGGTACGGTGGCGGTTCAAGGCGGGGTTTAAGCTGTTGGCCAGACCCGTCACTGATTCCAGCACCGCAGGGTTAACGGGGGTGGTCAGGCAAAGGTCTGCCCAAGCATTTACCAGGGGACTGAGTGCTTCCGGGATAGTCAGCGTCACAAAGCCAGGCGGGGCAACAACCGCCTCGTGTGGGTCGGCTAGATCGCCAGGACGCTTTGGCTTTTTTCCATCAATCAGCCAGTCGGAATGCACACCCAGCACCCTAGAGATGCTGGCGATATGCCGCGCCTCGGGATGCATGATGGTGCCGTTCTTCCACATCGTCACCGTACCGGGTGAGATGCCGGCACGACGCGCTACTTCTCCCTGGGAAAACGGGCTTTCGGCTAGGGCTTCTTTGAGTCGTGCTGGGAAGGTCATATTTAGCAGACTAAACGCTAAATAATTTAGTATGATTGCTAATGATGAATTCAGTATGCTAAATTTCAACAGTGCACCCAAAGCCAGTGAGTGATAGACAAAGCGCGCCGTTAAGCGAGGTGTCGCCCCTACCTGCACCGGTGGCGTTTGCGCAGCCGCACTAAATCATCCACCTGCCGATTTTTGAGCGCCCCTGTGTCGCCAAGGGGATCGGCTTGCCTGAAAGCATGAAGGGACTCCCCGATGAAAGATACCGTCTCTGTTCTGGCCGCCATGACCGCACTCGACAATGAGCCGCGTCTCTTGGTCTCATTACGTCGCCTGCTCACGGCCCTGGCCTTGCAGGATTTGACGGCTACGCCGACCTATCACGAGGCGCTGGCCACCTATAGCCACGTCATCAACACCCGCTTTGCCACGGGATTGCCCAGTGTCCTGGATGAGACGCCGCAATGCGACGATGACAACGTGGCGGCCTGCCTGACGGTTACCGACGTCTCGTGTATCGAGGTCGGGCCCGTGACCTTCCTGTCACCCGGTCGGGGGGAGGCCGTTGCCCAGCAGACCCTCACCTTGGTGCGCGTGGTGGGCGAACCCATCCAGATCAACGCGCAGCGGGTGATTGCTGACAGGATCGCCTGGGGCGACGGCATCATGGTTTGAACCGGGGCTCGACCGCCGTCGGGACGAAAAATGCCCTGGTCTACACAGATTTATGGATGTGGGTGCCTGAATTTGTTTGAAAGCCATGTGCGCCGTTTATGAGGAAAATGCGCTGTCTAACCCGAGCGATTGGCAGTCCCTAGTTGGTGCTTTGCTGGCATATTGGCTTCGCTGCAGTCAAAAAACTTACTGCGCTTGCTGGGGGTCTTTGAATACCATATTTTGGATCGACACCAAGAACCGCGACGATAAAAGCGAAAAGCGCCGCGAGAATAAATCACTACATAGCAATATTTGAACGTTAGATCATGATAAGATGAAGCCCTTCAAAGCTACGGCAATATTTAGCTTTGAAAACTAAGTTCTTTTGCTAAGAACATGAAGTTTCTCGTTAGTCAATACAAGAAATCCTAAGTACCTGTGCAGGTGGCATGTTTTTAGCAAAATGTCCACGTAGTGAGTCTAAACACATGCATCTGGAATATGTAATGAAAAAGAAAATCTCGTCATTGGTTATCGCAGCTTCGCTTACAGCTCCCGTTCTTGCTGAAGGGTTTTATGCTGGAGCTGATCTAGGCCGTGCAAATGTCAAAACACCTTCTATTCAAGGTGAAGTGGTTAATGATGAAGTCAATTTGAAGAAAAATTCAACAGCGATGGGAGTTTTCGCTGGTTACCAATTCCATCCGAATATTGCGGTTGAAGTAGGTTATCGAGATTTTGGCAGCGTAAAAGGGAGTGAACCTGTAGAGTTAAATGTTTTTGATATCGCTAAAATAAGCGGTACAAATGTTAATGCACTCCCAGCAGATTTAAAGAGCAATGCTACTTTAAATGCAACATTGAAGGCGAATGCTTTGCATGCCTCTATCTTAGGAATTGTCCCTGTCAGTGATAACTTTAGTCTGTATGGACGACTGGGACTGGCGAGAATTGCCGCTAAATTAAATGGCGGTGTTGATGCTACATTTGCCTCCGATATCGCGAAACTTTCTAAAACTGTTAGCGTATCTGGCACTATGGACAAAACAACAAAAATTAAGCCGATGATTGGTTTGGGTGGGCGTTTTGCTGTTAGCAAAGAATTCGGAGTACGTGCCGAATACACCCACTTTGGTAAAATCGAAGATGTAAAACTTTCAACTTTAATGGTTGGTGCTGACTACCGTTTCTAAGTACTATATAAAGGTTCCCTCTGACCCATAAGTTGTTATGTTAATCTAACAACTTTCCAGTGGAATATAGTTGCGATATTAAAACCTCACGGGCTAATGCTTGTGGGGTTTTTTGTGCTTAGTTAACGGATAATCTGTCTTGGACTTGTGACAATAACTGTACGCAGTTATTGGCTGACGCCCTCAACGACGCGCTACCGCCAGCCGAAACCCCGCAAATCGACGACGATTACCCCGATGAAGGGCCGCCAACATGGTGGAACCCCGAGGAAGACCCCGGTTTAGACGCACCGCCGCCCTTT
>NZ_JBQXDJ010000146.1:0-2419 GCF_052601015.1 Chitinimonas violaceus
GAAAATCCACGGGTGAGACTAGCCCGTAGAGATATAGTTATGCACAGTCGCCGGTCAAACGGCGGCAACCATCACTGGGTCAATATTCAATCGGCAGGGTGGGTCAATATTCAATCAGCGCAAACAAGCCCAGGTATATCGCGGCCCTATATGGGGTTAACGGTATGAAATTTTTAATAAGTACATGTTAATGTATTAACATTCTTTAATCCCGCTAGAACTTGTCGCTACGCTGAAACGCAGAGGTGTTGTAAAAGCCTGCTTACGATCTGTCACGAGCAGCCGTCAGCAAAGCGCAGCTCAGCGCAGAAAGCGGAATGTACTTGGGTACATGAGGCTGCGAACTGCTTGGTGCAAAACACCCTAGTAGTTCGACGCCCCCTTGCAGGGGCTTTCGAGCAGCAAATAAGCGCTGATCACGGCCGCACAGTAAGATCGTAAACAGATTCTTAGAAGCTCTTCAAAGTCTCGCGAGTTATAGCGAGACATGGCGAAAACAGCCAAGGAAGCGGGGTTTACTCATAGTACCTGCGCATGCCGAGGCTGTTTTCAACGCCGTATCGCGGACGCACAGGAGACCTTGAACGGATTCTTAGAACCTGTTCAAGATCTCCAAAATTAGAGAAACAGAGCGTTAGGATCACCGTTGAAACGCACGTTTACCCATTTAAAACGCCGACTTTTGGGGTGTTTTTCCCTAGTTCAGAAGACCCAGAGTAAGGTTTTTACGAGATCTTGAACAGGTTCTTAGTGCCACTCCTGCCCTGCTTGCCCTCCGTAGACAATCCACACTTATGAAGCTGCACCCATTCTTAGTCTTTTCCTGGGCTCTACTTTGTACCCATGCATTAGCGTCAACACCCATAAAAACAGTTTCGCTTTTATTTCCTGAAGTACACGACAGTAAGGGCCATGTCTTACCGCCAACCCCTAGACAGCAAAAATTGATCGAGTTGGTTAGCGAAGAATCTGGTTTGAAATTCGAGGTGAAACCCTACCCTTGGCGACGTGCACAAATGTTGGCTCAGCGGGGGCATGGTTTACTGTGGGTAGCGATAAAAAACAAGGAAAGCCGCAAGTACTTCGAGTTTTCTCATCCCATCACCCATTTGTACCACTGGCTGGTGGTACCAAAGGGCGAGGAGTTCTCTTATCGGGATATAGCAAGTCTGCATGGGAAGCGTGCTGTCATTGCCGTCGGCAATATCTATGGGGATGAATTCGACGCTAATCGGGGTAAACTCTTTAGCGTGGAAGAAGAGGCTCTTTCACGGGAAGCCCGACTGACGATGTTGCTTCGAGATCGCGCCGATGTCGCCTTGGTTTCTTGTTTCCAATCTAAAGCTAAGCGACTAGAAGCCAAGCTGAATCAAGTGCATGGTGACATAGGGCGCTGGTCGGTTCTACCAACACCCTTATCATCGAGTGCCATGCATGTCGCGGCACCATTAGGCCACCCGCTCGCCGAACACCTTCCAGCAATCAATCGCGCCATTGCAAAGCTTAACAAGCGCGGTGCAATTCAAGCCCTCATCAGAGCGCCAGATCCGAAACCAGATAACATGCAACTGTTTCCCCAGTCGTTTTAATCAACCAACACCAGGAAGCCATTTACCATACAAGGTAACTGGATAAGCATTGCAATCCGCTATCAAAGCTACATGTGGCTGGGTAGGCCAGTACGTGATCTTTAACACGTAATGCAGTGACAATTGCCATACTTTTGATTTGTGGGCGAAGCGGATAATGCCTAAGCGATGCAAAATCGCTTAGGAGGAGCCCATCATGTTTCGAAGAGAAGAGGGCGAACAAACTGCCCTGCAGACCTATAAAAAAGGCTATACCTATCTGATTTCGGCCCAGCGAGCGAAAGAGAAGCAGGTTAAAGAATTGGGTCGTTACGAAGGGGCAGATAACCCCGCCATAATCAGTACCGCCTTTGCCGCCAAACTGGGCCTGAAAGCCCTAATGCAGCTAGAAGGAAAAACTCAGCTAGGCCACGGGTTGCTAGACCTATACGCAACCTTGAGCCATCACCTACAAAGTCAAATCGAATGTGTACTCCCCTTGGAGCTATACCCGCAATTTGCGGATGGCACCACAACATTCCTGGGCGCGCTGGAAGCCGTCGGGGATGCATTCGTAAAAGGCCACTACATCGAGAAGTCAAAAAGCGAGCGGATGGCAGACTTCACCTTCCTGATGGACTTTGCCCAAGTCGTCTTGGCAGTGGGTAAGGAGGTCATACCGGTTAAGTACGATGCACTAGCTACAGCCAGCGTGCACTAATAATGTAGAAGTTCAGACTTGATCTAATGGAATGGACGCCCCCGCCAACGGCATTACGTCGAAGTGGTTGTGTCAAACAGACCACTCACAAAAGGGGCCTCCACCATGAAGATCACGACTATCGGCATTG
>NZ_JBQXDJ010000147.1:0-2328 GCF_052601015.1 Chitinimonas violaceus
AAATGGCCAATTCGGGAGAGAAAGCGATGCAAGACGAGTGATAAGTTCCGGAACGAGCTGTCTGGAAGCAACGCAAGGTCGACTTACGCCGCTGTAATGTCAAAAAGTCGGGTTATTCGAGGTGCCCAATAAATCACCGGTAACAACCCCTACAGTCTTCCCATTCCAGCATTTCCGAATGGCCAGACATGCAAGGCGACGCAGCAAACCTCATCGATACCGGCAAGGCCCAGCAGCAATATGGACTGGTCCGTCATTACACCTATATCAACGGTGATCCCTGCCTGCTAATCCGGCCTGCTGTGCCACGGTTGGGCGCCAATGCCTTCGCAATCCGCCAGGATGATCTCTGGCGCTGGCGTACTGACTGTGAAGACGTGCGCATGGTGGCTAAGGCCGCTGTGCATGGTGCAAACGTCATGCAGCTCGATCCCACTCCACAGACCTGGAAACAGATTGTCACGGTGATTCAAGACGGGCTGGATGAGTTGCATGCGATGCCGCCTGCGCCCCAGCAGAAACGCAAAGTGGTCGGCGAGATTGAGGTCATTGCCAACGGCAGACGCTTCACCAAGGATATCTACCAGTGAGCGAGTTGGCAGATGACCGTCTGGTCAACATCCGGGTGAGCAAACGCGTCGATCCCATCGCTGCCGAGGCGGGTCGTTCCTTTCTTGGCCGAAGCCAGGAAGAAGCACAAAAGGCCAGTGATCCGCTCGATAGTCCTGCGATGCAGGCGTTGTTCCGTCGTCTGGTGGGCTATACCCGACGTGAAATGGACCTGCAGGCTGAGAACCGGGCGCAAATCGCTATCGACCATGATTACTACGACCATATCCAGTGGACGGTTGAGGATGCGCAAACGCTTCAGGCGCGTGGTCAGCTACCCGCGGTCTACAACAAGATCGCCACGTCGGTTAACTGGGTGCTCGGTACCGAGCGCCGTACCCGCGTCGATTGGAAGATACTGCCGCGCAATAGTGATGGCGCCAAAGCGGCAGAACGTAAAACCCAGTATCTGAAGTACATCGCCGACGTGAACAAGGCGGGGTTCGAGCGTTCCCAAGCCTTCGCAGATGCCGTCAAAGGCGGTATCGGCTGGGTCGAGGATGGCGGACAGAACAATGCCGATGGCGAGCCGCTGTACTCACGCTATGTCCTGGGTGGTTCACAATGCTATCCGTGATTCAGATGCCTTGGGTAGCAGTAGTTGGCGACTAGGTGTTTAGTCCCACAGCGTGCTGGAACGGATCAATCCTGAAGCGTTGTGGTTCGGTTGCCCAGATATTGTCGATGTATTCATAGGGAGTGAAACCCTTCAAGGTCTTCAAGCGACGAGCAAAGTTGTACGCCATCAGGAACGTCTGCAAATGGGATTTCTGCTAATCATGCGATTGATAGTGGTAATGCTTGACCGTCGCCTCCTTGATCGTCCGATTCATGCGTTCGACCTGTCCATTGGTCCAAGGATGGCAGACCTTGGTTAGCTGATGTTCGATGTGGTGGGCCTGGCAGAGGCGATCAAACGGAATCACCCAGTAGCCTTCTGTGCCTTGCCGCTTGGCAAACTGAATGCCGTTGTCTGTCAAGATTGTATGAATGGTGTAAGGCGGCAATCAATCCAGACAGAAAGTCCCTTGCCACCAGGCGTGTTGCCCGGGGATGAAGCTCAGCGTAGGCCAGTTTTGACGTCCGATTGATGGCGACAAAGAGAGACAGCCTTCCTTAGTCCATTTGGATTTGTAAAGGAACGAGCCCGCCATTTTGCAATGGTCTTGGGGTTCACCCCATGCAGCTTGGCCAGTGTGCTCAGGCTCGCTTGACTATGTTGTATCGCTCGATGGGTTGCCTGTGTCGTTGAGGCTCTTTCGTGTAGAACCTGTCCCATAGGTTGTCCTTTCGTAGCTAGTCATAAATTAGACCAGCACACTGTGGGACTAAACATATAGCTATGCGGTTTTTTTATTGCCTAGTTCATCCTGCTGTACAGCTAGAGCACACTAGCAGAGCGCTGCTGCTTGCTATTTCTATCAAGACTCGACCGCTATGTGGCTGAGAGTCACCCCAGCGCGGTGCAGTTGCATAGACCAATGTCATATTTTGGCACTATTTACTCTTTACACTTCTCCGCGTTGGTACTTACAGTCCCTCCACTCACTCTATGCATTTCGCATATTTTGTAGTGCATCAAAGGTCTGTGCTTTCTAAGAACCTGTTCAAAGTCTCCGCAGAAGAAGAGTCAGAAAGGCAAACTGAATGAATTGCAAGCTGGTGTCGAGCTTGCGTTCACAGTTCTTCCACAATCGACGGCACTTCTCCAACCACGCA
>NZ_JBQXDJ010000148.1:0-2273 GCF_052601015.1 Chitinimonas violaceus
CTGCCTGTGCCGTGGTGAAGGGGGTAGAAGCGGGAGCAAAGAAGGTAGTAACACGCACCAAGACCTGGACCATCGACTGGCGTAAGAAGCAGTCGATGTTTGAAGGCGCGGCCGAAGGACTCGCCGCCAGGACGGGCGAAGCTCGGCCATCTAGGACTTGTGACAATAACTGTACGCAGTTATTGGCTGACGCCCTCAACGACGCGCTACCGCCAGCCGAAGCACCACAAAACGACGATATTTACTCCGATGAGGGTCCGCCAACATGGTGGAACCCTGAAGAAGACCCCGGTTTAGACGAACCGCCACCCTTTGATGCAGGTTATTTTGACCACTGCGCCGAATCCGGCCCACCTGAATGGTGGACCGACCGGGAGGAGTGCGTGCATCTAGACGGTAATGCGGATTGGGTGCGCTGTGATGATGGTTTCGAGGTTTGAGGTTATTGGCTGTATCACTCGCTCGTGAATGAGCAAAGCCGGTGTGAACTACTCCGGCACCGGTTTTTACTTAGACCACAGCCTGCCCTGGTTTCCATTCCCACCCACGGGCAATGACTTCGACGTAATCATCATGACCAAGAAGAATGTAATGATGCCAATCTTGCCAATCAAGCTGTAAAGCAGTCAGCCACTTCGATCCTTGCACCTCATACATACATGGGTCTGGGCAGTAACCAGTCGAGACCCACATGTTATGAACTCGTCCGACAGACTCCTCTACAGTCTCGCCGCTGTTTAACCCACTTGGTACTTGTGACCAGTCATAGTTTTCTTCCGGAATAACTTCCAGATCCGAGAAGGCTGCTACTTTTCGAACGTATAAACCCTCCTTAAAAGCTACTTGTACCAATCGGTGCCGAGAACCTTCAGCCGTATCAGAGCAAACAAATACATCTGGGCTATTTACCACCAATAGCCCATCTTTTTCTTTATCCAATGCGGTTTCGCATTTAAAGAAACCGATGAATGTTGCTGCAACCGGTTTACCCTCATTTGAAACATGGATCTTCAAATGTGGAACTGATGGGCTAATTTGCCAAGGCACCGAAACAGGTACCAGAATTTCCTTAAATTGCATTGCTTATCTGCCTCCAGGCGTTTCAATTACTCGCAAAATTGTCAGGTCACTTTGATTAGGCGTTACTGGAACACGAGGACCTGGCAATGGGGCATTTGGTAATAACGGAGTTTCCTGAAGCCGTCTTAAAAGTGCTCTTGACGGTTGAATGATATTCACGTTGGTTGGTTGCAAGCCAGCTTCGCTCAGAGCGGATAGTGAACGAGTATTTGCCGAAACTAGCTGGCCATTGTATTTAAATGCATCTATTGGCAGTTGGTCAGGGTGTATACGCCCTAAACGTAAATCAGTAGCGACAGCACTGATTTCACGCCCAGCCAAATAGGACGGGCGTCCCTCAACTCCAAATGTTGGGCCAACTCGCTTTTGTCCGAATAGAATACCACCGGCTTCTACTGCCGTGCTTGTACCACCATCAGCATGCTTAGCCACCGAGCTCGCAATATCTGCGACCTTTCCACCTTTCAACAGCACTTTACCGCCAGGTACCATGCCCAGGGCTATGCCTGCGCTTTCAACCCAACGGTTGACGGGCTCGCCAGTAACCAAATCTTTGCCTGTAAATACCTGAAGAATCGACTTTCCGGGTCCGACAACAGGCAGCAAATCAAGGCCAACGGAAGCCACTTCCCCACCAACTGACGGTTTAGTTGACCCCAACGTTCCATTTAGACGCGCTTCATACACTCGTGCATTAAATTCATCTACGGTTTCAGCTGGCCGACGTGCCTTATTCGTAAACATTTGAATGTTATTTACGGGTTCGTTATCCGCAGCTGAGGCTGTGCCTTTCCCGTGCATATTTCCACGGAATGCCACTCCCCGACCTTGAACACGACCATCTGGGTCACCACCGTAGGGCTCTCCACGTCGAGCTAGGTCGATATAGCCACCTTCATCGCCCGTTGGGCCACTATTACCTACAGGCGCTACCGGTACGACCTCATTATCAAACAGATCGCGCCAGTTACGCGGTTTTTCACTGCGGTTCGGTTCTGGTACGACCGGCTTGGCCGGCTCCACCCACTGGCGGTTATTGCGGGCGATACTATTTCCCAGGACATCTCCGAAGATAGATTTTTCGGTCACGGTTTGTCGTACAGATACCCTTCAAACCTAGACGCCATCAGGCTTTTAACGCATCCATTGGCCTAAAACTGCCCAATGGACAGCATTTTTTCCAGGCGCTGTTT
>NZ_JBQXDJ010000149.1:0-2213 GCF_052601015.1 Chitinimonas violaceus
GGTAGTTTGGGATCCATCGAATTCTGAGGAGATGAGTGTTTTCTATCTTGGAAAGGGAGTCCCAAGCGAGGATATCTTGGATGCAGCACAGAAGGCCGCATTCGCTTATAAGCCGAATTAAGGCGTTTTAATGGGTCTAGGAGGCGTTGCAATGAAGGAGCTGCACGATATAAGCACTTTAGAGCTTCCAGGGTTTCCTAGCCCTGTTAAAAGGGTAGGTAGGCCGCCTTTGTTTGGTAGACCTATGACCGATGCAGAGCGAAAGCGTCGGCAACGGGAAAAGTCGAAGCAAGGCGGTTGAGCTGAGGCTGCACCGCAGCGCGTCAGCGTGAGGCGCGGACCGAAGCGCAACCGCCCTCGGTACTACTCACCAAATCCTCCGCCACTTTTAGGGCTTACAACCCCTCTGAACCCTTGTGTTTACAAGGGTTTTCCCATTTCTGAATCCGGCGCGAATCCTGTGTTTTAGACGGGTAATTTTGTTTAGATATGTTGACAGTTTTCGGATGAATTTTGTTAGGACCTCCTAACATTTTCCTGCTGACCAACCGTTGATTTGCTGGTGCCGCTTCATGGTCTAGGCGTCGGCGTCGACGGCCCGCGTCACGAAGTTGTGTGCATGTATACATGGCCAAATCGCGGGCGAACCTAGATCCACGAACGCTACAGCTTGAGTATTTGGAGTGCCAGAGACCGTGATTCCATCGTAGTATTCGATCTCGGTCACCAAATGAAGTGGGCCAGCGTGTGTTGAAGTCACACCTAGCCCGTGACCGGTTGCGAAATCTTTAAGGACTAACCTAAGGACTAACCGGTAATGCTAGTGTACACCACTGCGTTTTCGGCCCGGAAAGGGTCGGATGTGCGCGCTTGACCTCTGTCACAAAACTCCTTCCCAAAACTCATCCAAATTGTCACCAAATTCGTCTCCAAAAGAGGCCGATTGGGGCGAGGTGCGCACGTCTTTTTCTGACGAGTTCGCACCCCCTACGGGCGACGCGCCTCTTCCTTGTCTATTTAGTAACATCTGCATAACGGAAGGGGCTCCAGACGCGCTGGAACCCTTATTGGACAAGGCTTTCCCAGACTTTCGCATTCTTACAAAAGCGCATCGTAGAGCGGCCTGCGCACTGGCCTGGAACATCCAGTTTTTGGCTGACAAATATGGGATCTCTTTCCTGGGGTTTTTAACCCTGACTTTTGCGGATCATGTGACCTGTCCGAAGGAGGCTCAAAGGAGGTTTCATTCTCTCGCTACGAATGTCCTCAGCAAACGATATTGTGACTTTGTGTGGGTCTGGGAACGGCAGAAGAACGGTCGGATTCACTTCCACTTGGTTGTGGCTCTAAAGGTGGATATCCGTACAGGTTTTGATTTCGCAGGTATTGCGGACAATGATTACCGGTCTGCAGGAGTGGCGATTCGTGACGAGTGGGCTTTCTGGCGGAAGACAGCTAAGAACTACAAGTTTGGTAGGACCGAGTTACTCCCTGTGAAGTCCACCGCTGAGGGCATCGCCCGATATGTCGGCAAGTACATCAGCAAACACATAGGTCAACGGGAAGAGCGGGATAAAGGGTGCAAGTTGGTGGGCTACAGCAAAGGTGCGCGGGCTGTGACTGCACGATTCAGCTTCGCTACACCAGGTGCAAAAATTTGGCGTCAAAAGGTGGCGGCTTATGCGGCTAATCTAGGAGCCTTAGGTGCGACCCCAGATCGTTCACCAGTGCCTTATGAGGAAATCAAACGCTATAAGGGACCGCATTGGGCCTTTAAAGATCGTGAGTTGATTGCGTCTATTCCTGTGTTGCTGGAGTTGGATTCGGTAATGAGAATTCCGGATTCAGAGACGGGTGAGCTTTATCAGGTCAAGCGTGAATCCGATGGGTCGCTTTCTATTGTCTAGATGTCACGAAATCAGGAGAACACTGTGCTGTACGTAGGCTTTTACGTGCCCAAGACTGGGAAAATATTGGACTTCGAGGCGATGACTGATGGGACGATGCAGGATTGTCGTATGGGGGCAATGAGTCTCACGATGGAGTATCAGAGGAACAAGAAAAACATGATCCCTTCGCCTTATTGGGTAGTTTGGGATCCATCGAATTCTGAGGAGATGAGTGTTTTCTATCTTGGAAAGGGAGTCCCAAGCGAGGATATCTTGGATGCAGCACAGAAGGCCGCATTCGCTTATAAGCCGAATTAAGGCGTT
>NZ_JBQXDJ010000150.1:0-2161 GCF_052601015.1 Chitinimonas violaceus
GCCTCTGCCTCCTTAAGCACGGTGATGATTTGGCTGTCCGAAAATCTCGATTTCTTCATTTTGTAGAACTCCCTCTATCCGAGAAAATTCTACTTCTGCACACCCCTATTTTCCGGGGGGATTACCGCCGGCCGCCGCGGGCGCGGCTGGGTCGAGGCGCTGCTCGGTCAATGTCTGCCGCCAGTGCGGCAAAATCGACATGGGTCCCCAGAACCTTCAGTGCATCGCCCAGCTGATCCAGTTTGGCTTCACGTTCTTCACTGGCAAACAGACTGGATTTGATCATGATTGGAGGGCTGACTTTTGGATGTCGGAATCATGCCATGGGCGGAGGGTTTTTCGAGGTGCCCTATTGTTTCAGCGGACAAATCAAGAAATCGTTTGGTGAGTAAAGGTGGGCTATTGACCCATTTCGAATGGCCGCTATCCCTTACTCTCACTTAAATCGTTCAGGCAGATTAAGAACAGCAGAAAACGTTCCCTGGTAATAAGGCCACTCATTTTCCTGGGAAATCCCGCATACGTCTTTACACATTCTTCGAATATTTTCTAATGGACTTTACATAACATTATCGTTACTTACTTAAGTATGTGGGTAGTACTTCCAGCCTGAATTAGAAAAGCTTGCAAGCTGCCCACTATCCGTATTGAGGAATCTACAATGAATAGCAAAACCACAGTGCTTGCAGCCAGCCTTTCTCTTTGCTTTGCACTAACTGCGTGCGGAGGAGGAGGTGGTGGTAGTCAGCCGGCCCCTGTTACTCCAACTCAAACGCCTGTTAATCCACCTGTTGTACCTCCGGTGGTGCCCCCTGTCGTGCCTCCAGTTGTTCCGCCTGTACAACCACCGACACCAAGTCCTACTGAACAACGTCTGTTAGATGGCGATCTGTACAGCTTGCGTGCTGGTTATACCGGTGCCGGAGTAATTGGTATTACTCAACCGCATGAATTGGGCAACATCAGCGTACTCAATACGAAAGTCAAGGAGACGGGTAAAACCTATCTTCTGATTTCTGATGATGCTACACAGAAAGATGATCCCACTCGGACTCCAGAATTTCTCAGGTCAGCATTGTCTCCGGATATTTCCTTTACTGACATGGACTCCCCTTTTGATTCCAATAGATATCGCTACTTGAATACAAGGACTATGGGGTACTTGTTTTTCGGTAAGAAAGAATCACCAGAATGGTTAACCCACATCGATAGATTTAAAGAAGGTGTTGCTACTTATAAATTTCAGTTCGAAGAGCTTGATCTAACTGGCAAATTGATAAGAGAGAATTTGTACTTCAGTACTGGCGCACCTAAAAATGGTTTATTGCCATCTGGTGCAAAGCTAGTAGATTCTTTGGGCGATAGTAAATTCTCCAATGGTGCGAAAGGTTTGCGTACTCACATTGTACTGCCGGCCAATACGCTTCTAAGTGGATTAAGATTCCTGGCGGCTTTCAACTCTAGTGAGAAACTGATTTGCATTAGTCAAAGAAGCCTTGGGCCAACCATCCTCGGTCTAAAATTAACTAGCAGTGACAAAGTCGAAGTATACGAATTAGAAAGTAACCAATGCAGAACTAAGGGGGTTGCCTTAGGTGAAGGTACAGTTCGTAAGACCGAGTCAGAAGTTTTAACCGGGTTAGATAAGCAGACAAACTATTTCTTTAGTTTTCCGGCTGCACTCAAGGTAGAGAATAGGATATTGAACCCAACCTATCTGAATGCTGGAGCCAAATTGGCAATCAGCTTTGGTTCCAATCTAGTCATGACAGGCGAAACTGGTAGTGCTGTTGGTGCTTATTTTGATAAGGAAACTGAAATAGTCGATCCGCAAATCCACTTCAACAAGGCTGCTATTAGCGAGCTAAAAACTCAGCTTAGCTTACCCCAGTAATACTTAAAAGTAAGCTGTTTGGTAATAACCGTGAATTAAGGTGCTGGCTGCCGACCAGGGAAGCTACTCCAATATTTGCACAATCTCCAAACCGATCTGCTAGCGCATGCCGGCTTACCCAGACGTTGACCAGGCGGTCGTCGTAAATGCCCGGAGGCCAGCATCTATCGCCGTCGCTGGACAGTGTCCAAGCTGATTGACTCCTTATTATCGGAGTTCAGTCATGCTTGCAGTCCCCCAGCGCGCTTTTGTTGCCAACCAGCCCGT
>NZ_JBQXDJ010000151.1:0-2145 GCF_052601015.1 Chitinimonas violaceus
GCACTAACTTGATGGCTTCCGCTCGGTATTCCGACGTATAGCTTTGTGTTTCTCTCTTACTCACCGCAGCCTCCTGTTGGCTCAAGTTTACCAATCAGGTGTGTCTACGGAATTCAGGCTACCTCATCATGCATGTAGCGCCGTTTGGCAAAATATTGCGGGCAATAGATGTCTCACTATAGGGCTGCGCTATTCTCAACTAATGTGGGTCGATCCACCGATGTTATCGAGCCGTTATATCCACCGGTATGGGATTCGACACTGAATGACAGGTGTTAGCCGGCGGTAATAACCAAGCTAGCAGCGCAAGACCCCCTATAGCTGAAATAACCGAGGCAGATAAAATACCTAACCTGGCAGTATGAAGCAGGTTTTCATCCAATGCCAAATCGGCGATAAATAGCGCCATGGTAAACCCGATCCCGGCAAGCAAGCCGCTCGCTATTAATACTCCCCAACTCATGTCGTTTGAACGGGTGGCGATGCCTAGACGTATGGCAAGCCAGCTGAAGGAAACGATGCCGAGAGGTTTACCGAGAACCAGTCCCACAATAATCGCAACTGAGAGGGGGTCGCTGAAGCTCTTTAAAGAAATGGGTGTCCCGGCATTTGCAAAAGCGAAGATGGGCATAATAACGAAGCTAACCCATGGGTGTAGCGCAAGTTCCAATCGTTCGACTGGAGATAGCGTTTCGCGAGCGGCGATCTCCGCCGTATGTAATAGTTGACGAGCTTCTGGATTGCCGCTCCAGTGATCGCCCGAGGGAGACGCAGTTATGCGGTCCATAACGGCGTGTAGACGTTGATCGCTGACCCAGGACGAGGTTGGAGTTATTAAACCCAATATCACACCCGTGATTGTGGCGTGAATCCCGGATGCATCGATAGCAATCCAAATCAATCCACCCAATACCACATAGATCAAGACAGATCGAACTCCCACTAATGAAAACACATACATTAGTGCGACACCAAAGACACCGAAGAGAAGGGCAATCCAATTGAATTGATGGCTGTAGCCAATCGCAACGACCAGAATCACACCAATGTCATCAGCAACAACTAGCGAAAGCAAAAATACCCTTAGGCTATGAGGAACGCGAGAACCAAGCAGGGCCAGACAAGCGACGACAAACGCTGTATCGGTGGACATAACCGTCCCCCACCCTGATTCACCTGGTTGCCCGTGCTGCAACGTCAGGTAAAGCGAAGCAGGCACCAGCATACCGCCTAGTGCAGCCGCCACGGATAAAGCTGCCACACGTGGTTCGCGTAGTTCGCCTAGGGCAAATTCACGTTTAAGCTCTAAGGCGACAACAAAGAAAAACAAGGTCAGCAAACCGTCGTTAGTCCAATCCTTCAACGAGCGGGTCCACTCAAACGAGCCAAACCGCAATCCCACCTCTGTCTCCCAGCTGTTCAAAAAATAGGGCGCCCACGGGGAGTTAGATAGAACCAATGCTACGACGGTAAACAAGAGGAGAATGGCACCGCCAGCAGCTTCAATGCGGAAAAATCTGGCAAACGTCTGGGTAACGCGCTGAATTGGCTCAGCTGGTAGATAGGCAGGTCCTGAAGTTGATTGCTGATTGTTACCCATGAACCTACCAACTTTAAAGAGAGGAGCGAATAACCTTCTACGTTCAGCGAAAATTAAGAATTTGCTTGAAAAATCTCATTGACTTTGAACACTTGCTATAGCTTCCCAATCCCGCGATCAAAAAGGGCTAAAGAAGGCCATAATTTATGATGGGAAATGTTACGAATGCTTAATTAGAGTAAGTTGTAAAGAGAATGGTTCGAAATTAAGAACGTTTTGGCGAACAGCTCCACGTGCTTGCACCAGATTTACGGCAGCTAATCAGATTTTTTATCGCGTTGTTGATCATGCAGAGTGAATCGATATCCGGCTTAGTTTCTGTAATCACTTAGCGACTTGTTCCCCTACCCGCAACTGATTTCTCGATCTAACTGTCAGTGTTGGGGTGTAAAGCTGGCTACCCTCCATATGATCAGTAGTTCGGTAATCCCCCCATTTTTAAGGGGAGTCAGAAGTAGCGCTATGCGACCATGGCCAGCCGCTGTATTGGGGTAATACCGCCCAAGGCCATGTTAGGGCGTTCGTGATTGTAGAACCAGATCCAA
>NZ_JBQXDJ010000152.1:0-2116 GCF_052601015.1 Chitinimonas violaceus
ATGGCCAATTCGGGAGAGAAAGCGATGCAAGACGAGTGATAAGTTCCGGAACGGGCTGTCTGGAAGCAACGCAAGGTCGACTTACGCCGCTGTAATGTCAAAAAGTCGGGTTATTCGAGGTGCCCTTAAGTACTGCATGGGGTTCTCCTTCATTGGCAATACGCCAAACACGTTGCATTCACCCTGGGCGGTCGCCCTGGGCACGATGAAGAATTAGTATTTACTGATTTATATTGGTTCGGTCGGCGCAACCGATTTGTCCTTTTGCTGCACGCTAACTTCTGGCGCCTTACTTCAACCATTCCAGCCAGAACTGCATTGCTTCTGCTCAACGTGATGTGGTGTACACAGCTGGATGCAGCTTAAGAACAAAATGGGCCAACCTGACGCTCGACGCCCATGGGGGTGTCAATTTACGTACGGGTTGGCCCAACGATGCCGCCACAACGAATATTGCACGGCAGCATGCCTGCTGCGTGATTGGCTATTCAGCTGACTCTGTTATGAATCTAAGGCGAGTACAAAAGAACAAGTCGCAATTCTGATTATCGTCTTGCTAGCCGCCACTGACCTGTTCAATGCCAGCATGATTGCACTCCTACAATGCGTTGACACGATTACAAAACTGGGCCATCTTTACTGTGATGACTTTTTGCACGTCCTGGCCCGGTATGACGTTTCGATCATAATTTGCCAAAAAACGGTAGGCCATAACCTGCCACCGCTGACCTGCTCAACTTCCACGCCGACTAATTCCTTCATGCTTGAATATGCTTTCAGCTTAAAAATCGTTTCGTTGAGCAATGGCTTGTTGTTTCATACATTGCCTATAGATCGCTAACAGGTCCAGGTAGTCCGGCACCGACACCACGAAAAGCAGATTCGGTTTCCTGCAGCTACCGCCGAAAATTTGCGCTACTTTCGCGCGGTTTATTTCCTGCATGGCCCCATTCATGCTTGTTTTACTTTCACCGTTTGCGATGCGTTGTTGCGAAACTTATCTGCGATCGTGAACAAGGAAAGGTTTGGATTCCCAAGCGGCAGCCCACCACTGACTTGTGCAATTTCTTCGTTACTCAGGTGCTGCAAGGCTGTCTCCTTCATCGGTAAAAAAGTTACAAGCGCTGGCCATCCGGGTTTGGCCGTGGGCTTCTACATGGGGCTATCAATGCAGCGCGGGACGGTACATCACGCCAAAACGTTCTGCCAATGCAGAGAGCCGCTTATCCAGTGTCCATAATTCGACCCCTGAGGTCATGAGTGTGGAGGCAAGCAGCATCATGTCTACCAAACCACAACCCAAACCGAACAGGTGCTCACGTTCGATAAAGTCCACGACTTCCCGGACGCTGGCCAGTTGGGTCTGTTGCAACCCTTCGAGATCAGACAGCGTTTGACGCCGAATGGGCGGCGTGCCGCAAGCGATTTCGCCAACAATGAACGGATGTCCCATCACCAGATCAAGCTCCAGTAAATGAACCAGCACATCGTTGTGTAGCCGGAAATGGTTGACCCACACCGAGGTATCAACAAGGACGCCTTTCATTGTTGGGTATCATCACGACGGCGAGGAATCTCCTGCATTTCAGGTGTGGTTGCGCCGAGGGCGGCAAGACGCTTGGCCGCTTGAACGCGTACAAACGTCTTGATGGCTTCACGGAACAAATCTGCCTTGTCCATTGTTGGATCAGCCACTTCCAGCGCCCTTTCATACAGCGCATCATCAATTGTCACAGTCGTTCTCATTGCTTTCTTTCCGCATCAAATATGATGACATGTTGAATCAATTATGGTGTATTTGCAATCAGCGGACACGACATCAATGCTGGATGTCGGAGTGGTAAGGCGCATCCCAATCCGCACACACTCCTAGCGTAGTCAGAGGTGTTTTACGGCGAGGCTGGATAGTCGAATAGCCCGGGGGAGTCTCACTCTCCAGTTCCTATGCAAATAGGGAGTGAATCTCTCAAGTCACCCGGTCCCAAGTAACTAAGAACCTGTTCAAAGTCTTTTCATCTAGCTCCAGACCGGCGATGCTTGCCCAATGAGAACCCCTTACCCCAGCGATATCAGTCGCGAACAATTCGAAGCCATCCGCCCTTTGCTGGAAAACGCC
>NZ_JBQXDJ010000153.1:0-2066 GCF_052601015.1 Chitinimonas violaceus
AACTTCCCATCGTCCAGTCAATGAACAAGCGGCTACAAGGTGCGCTGCCGCAGATAGGGCATGCGGACGGGAACGGGTTTCTGCTGGAACTCTCGACGCAGAAAGGCCAGCCATTCCGGTTCAGTCTCGGAAAAGCAACCTATGAAACGCTCAAGCGGCAGGCCCAGTTTGGTATTGCTGATCAAGAGCGCCTTACTCGTCGCCACGCTGAGCAAGCCACCGGACTCGGTACCGACAAAATCACCCTGCGTGGGGCGATCTTCCTGGCACGTGAAGGAGCCGGACATATTGATCACCTGCGGGCCATCGGTGAGCAATTGTAGCCGCTTATCTTGACCACAGGTTACGGACAGCACCTGGGGCGATGGTATCTGAACAGTATCGACGAGGAGCAGGCTCATCTTTTCAACGATGGCGCTTATCGTAAACAAACATTCAGCCTGGAGTTCACCCGCTATGGCGAAGATTATCAGAACGTCTGACGGCGATTTTTTGGACCAGCTTTGTCTGGCGGAATATGGGCACCTGAAAGGCTCGCTGGAAGCGGTACTCGACGCCAACCCAGGTTTAGCTGAAGTGCCTGAACCTTATTCATTGGGTATGCATATCGTTCTACCGGACCTGCCTAAGCCCTCGAATGCCGGTGTGACTTTGTGGGAGTAAGCAATGCGGCCGATTTATCGCATCCTGGCTGACGGCAAGGACATCACAGCCTTATTACAGGATCGGCTGCTCAGTATCAGCATTACCGACAAGGCAGGGGTTGATGCAGACGAGTTGACCATCAAGATCGACGACCGCGAAGGCAAAGTAGCCATGCCACGCACCGGCGCGATGCTGGAAGTCAGCCTGGGTTATGAAGAAACGGGCCTAACACGGATTGGCCGGTACCGCATCGACGAGATTGGATCGAGCGGACCGCCCCAGGCCATGACGCTCAGTGGTCGTCCCGCCAATATGGCAAGTGCCATCAAACAAGTAAGGCGGCATAGCTGGGATAAGGTCAGTCTTGCCACCATTGTGGCGGACATCGCCAAGCGCAATAAACTCAAGCCGGTCTGCCAAGTGAAAGCCACGGTGGCGAGAGCCGATCAGTTCAATGAGTCCGATCTGCACTTCATCACACGCTTGGCGGGCCAATACGATGCAACCGCCACCATTAAGGGAGAGCAGCTACTGGTGTTACCACGTGGCGGCCAAAACAAGTCTAGAAGTGGCAAAGTCTTACCCACCATCGTGCTCCACCGTCGGGACATTACGAGCTGGTCATTCAAACGTAGCGACCGCAAAGCAGCGGTTGGTGCCGTTGCCAAGCACCACGATAAAGAAAGCGGGAAGACGCTGCGTGTTCTGACACCAGGCGGTGACAATCAGAATGCACTTCGGGTTGCACGCCATGCCAGCGCCAGTCCAGGCGCAGCAGGAGCCAATGCCAATGCAAGTGCAAAACGAGCGCAACGAAGTGAAATCACACTCAGCCTGAACTTATGTGGCCGAGCGGATCTGGTCGCCGAGCGGAAACTACGCACACAAGGCATCAAGGAGGGGGTCGACCATCTGTGGACTATCGACAGCGTGATGCAGGAGTATGTACCTAATGGCGGATGGACCAGTTCAGTCGAACTGATCCTGAATAAGCAGGCTGAGCCAAAGAAGAAAGGAAAAGGGAAACAGCCAGCCAAGCAGTTAAAGGCCATGACGCCTTAATAGGATCTACACACCAACAAGCCGCCCATGAGGTGGCTTTTTTATTGAGGATGCAACATGCAGGAACACGATAAGTCGCTGCTTGAACTAATGGCTGTTGGGGCGGCCATTGCACTGGGTAAGATGTTGGCGAGCGATGAGGCGATCAGCAAACGCCTGATAGTAGGACGGGCAATTTTAGGTAGTGCCAGCAGTGTTTTGGCGGGTTTGGCCTTACTGCAATTCCCGGCTATTCGGTAATCCCCCCGGAAAATAGGGGTGTGCAGAAGTAGAATTTTCTCGGATAGAGGGAGTTCTACAAAATGAAGAAATCGAGATTTTCGGACAGCCAAATCATCACCGTGCTTAAGGAGGCAGAG
>NZ_JBQXDJ010000154.1:0-2058 GCF_052601015.1 Chitinimonas violaceus
GCCGTACCAACAGTGCACCGTCAACGGGCTGGCCAGCCAGTTCGCGTTGCAGCTGTTCGCTATTGGCGGGTAAGCGCAGGAATTGCAGCAGGATATTGAGGCAGCCGATTGCGCTGGCGGCGGTATCGGGGGGCGGGTTGGCAGGGGGGGCGAGTGGCAATTGTTGGATCTCCTGGGCAAAAGGGCCGGCATCCTGCCACAGGGGAATTATTGGAACTTTAAAATAACAGCATTAATTTTAGTATTTTGGCCAATAAAGTGTGTACGGATTAAACCTTAGAGGAATTCCTTAATGCAGGCATTCGGAAATTTCAAATATAATAGTCGATCCATTGCCTATACCTAGTAGTATTAGGCTCCTAATAACATACAACAAATTAGTGTCATCATAATGCTTAAACTTGATACTTGGCACTATTGTCTTCATTTAAAACATTTATCATGCTTCAAGAGAAGTCTTTAATTATTGCAAACCTGTTTCTTTGCTTAGCGTTAACCGCATGTGGTGGTGGCAGTGGTGATCAGCCAATTAAAACCACAACGCAGACTCCACCTTCTGTACCAACACCAACTAAAAATACCGAACAGTGGTTATTGGAAGGTGACATATATAGTTTACGTGTTGGTTATGCTGGTTCAGAAATAACAGGCATTACCAATCCAAATGAGTTAGGTAGTACCAGCGTACTCAAAACGTCCGTTAAAGAGAAAGACAAGGAGCAACTGCTGATTTCTGATGATGCTTCGAAAGGAGATAGCCCCACTCAAACGCCTGAGTTCCTTAGAACAATACTATCCCCAGATGTATCCTTTACTGACATGGATTTATCCCATAGAGAATTACGTGAAATACAGTATTTGGGCACGAGGGCGATTGGAAACCTGTATGCTAACAACAAAACCTCACCTGAATGGTTAACCCATATAGATAGATATCATGATGGCTTTCCAACTTATAGATTCAGGTTGGAAGAGTTTGATCTGACTGGAAAGCTGATGAAAGACAGCTTATATTTCAGTACCGGGGCAAGTAAAAATGGACTACTACCTTCTGGTGCAAAATTAGTAGATTCATTAAGTGATGTTAAATTTTCAAATGGCGCAAAGGGCTTAAGAACGCATGTTGTGCTGCCAGCCAATATGCTGTTAAGTGGGACAAAGTTCCGGACTGAATTCAATGCTAAAGAAGCGCTGCTTTGTATAAGGGACCAGATAAATGGGCCGGTCGGTGTTGGCCTCAAGCTAACCAGCGACGAAAAAGTGGAGGTCTACAATTTGGAAAGCGGGAAGTGCGCAGTGATGGGGCCTGCCCGAGGAGAGGGTAAGGTAGAGGTAAGCGTGTATGATGCCCACTGTGGATTAGATAGCCAGACAACCTATTTCTTTGACTTTCCTTCTGCAATAAAGGTAGAGGATCAATTTTTAAACCCGACATATCTGAATGCAGGTGCTAAATTGGCAGTTAGTACTAAATTTGATCCACAAGGTAAAGGCATAATTGGTGGCGTTGGTGCTTATTTCAAAAAAGAAACGGAATTAGTCGATCCGCAGATTCACTTCAACAAGGCTGCGATTAGTGAGTTGAAGACACAATTTGGATTACCCTAGTTGTAGCGACTTACAAACGAAACTGGCCGGGCCTGCGTTCAAGGCGATTTCTGGCCAGGATTCATTACACACAGCCCCCTCTAAAGCTTGCATTAATTGCAACTAAGATTGCCTTTTATCGCTTAGGGCTGCATTTAATGGATATGCTGTGCAGCAATAAGCACAGGCCCCGTGATAGCAAGTAGTCCTGGCCTTAACGAGTGAAAAAACTAGTAAAGCCATCTTTTCGTGGTTGTTATCTGTATTCATGACACAGGCCGTTCGCCCAGCCGAGTCATCATCGAAAAATATTGAATCCGCAGGCAGCAATCAGGCTGCGGTTCCTGCGGTAATCCCCCCATTTTTAAGGGGAGTCAGAAGTAGCGCTATGCGACCATGGCCAGCCGCTGTATTGGGGTAATACCGCCCAAGGCCATGTTAGGGCGTTCGTGATTGTAGAACCAGATCCAA
>NZ_JBQXDJ010000155.1:0-2044 GCF_052601015.1 Chitinimonas violaceus
TTCGGGGATGTGCTGGGTAACAGCATTGCCGGGAATGGTCGTAACTGGGTGGGACCTGCCAAGCCGGTCGTAGCACCAGTGAGTGGGTCGTCAGGTCGTAACTGGCTGTTGGATGACATTCCAGACGTACCAAGCGATGTGTATCGCGTACCGGGCCGTCCTGAAGCGGACGTGGACTACGGCTTTAGCAGTGATGACGCCGCCTATACCCGACATCGGTTTAGCGAAGCGGCTGCGGCGCAATCTGCTGCCAGCCGTAAGCAAGAACAGGAAGTTGCCCGTGTCGTTGCTGGCAACCGGCAACGTGAAGCCGCCTTTGCCAACGCACTTGGCGACCGTATCTTGAATACCCCATTGGGTGATTTGCCATCCCAGGTAAGGCAGGGTGTTGCCGGGCTAACAAAGAGCGGCATAGCGCAGCTTCAGGACATGGTGACGCCGGTACCAACCTTATCGGCTGCTGCGCCCTTCCTTAGCTCACGTCCAAGATATGAAGGAAGTGAAAACCTCGCTAATTACTGGATGCGTTCTAACCCGGGCGATATGTCCACGAGCGAAAACGCCCGAATGGTTTGGGAAAACTCCCACGCCCGCCAGTTTTCGGATGCGGGAGCACCTGCGGCACTAGCATTTACAGCACCGGGCATAGGCGTTTCGGCATTTGTAGGTGCGGCCAACATCGGGTCTGGAGTACGTAATATCCAAGAAGGCAACTATTTGCCTGGTGCAGCCCTGATAACCGAAGGGGCGCTTACTGCTTCACCATTTGCAGTAAAGGCCGCACCTTATGCGGCTAATGGTGCGCGTTGGGCTTGGAATCAAGCTGGGCCAACGTTAGACGATTTGTTTATGCAGGGGGCCTATAGATCAGGAGCGGTAGCTTATGCTGTCCCGCCAAAATTTGGGGCAAGTAGTGAGGCAGTAGCGACAGCAGGAAAAGTTGAAGTAAGAAACGGTTACTCTTACAGGCTTGATGAAATAGGTCGCGTTGAATTTGTTGAAGCGAATCTTGTGAGAAATCCAGCTCAAGGACGTAACATTCCTGCTCAACTTAATGCCGGTGGAAAGTATCGTCTGGTAGACGATCAAGGAGGTCATTATATCGGCCGAAGATTTAATGGACCGCTGGATGAAATCAATCACTTTGCCCAAAATGGCAACTTTAATATGGGCGCTTATAAGGCCCTAGAAAACTCATGGGATACTGCTCTCAAGCAAAATATCCCGGTCCGTGTTCAGCTGCAGCCTTCTTATACTGGCGAATCATTAAGACCAGATACGTTGCATGTTCGTTATTGGGTTGACGAGATTCCTAATGAGAAATTCTTCTACAATCGGTCAGGCGGTAAGTAATCATGAACAGCGTTATTGAGGAGTTGTTTCAATCTATAGGCAATCAAATCCTAGATATGGTTGGCGATGATGTATCGCAGGTACTTGCGTACGCAGAGGCAGAAGATGGGGCGGTTTCAGTAGCCTTGTTCTATGCAAAGTCGGAGAACAAGATTCCTGTATTCAAGTTTGGAGGCAAAGAGTTAAGTGATTTGTTTTATTCTCTTTGGGAAGAATGGGGTAAACAAAATACAGGTGAAGTTTGGAGAGGTTCTGCATATTGCATAAGAAATGGGAAACCTACCCTAGAGATGATTTATCCAGATAAGTTTGATGAAAGGGCCACAGAAAATGCACGTAGAGTGGCTATGCTCGAAAAGTATTTCGGTTCGCCTCAGGTAGATTACTCACAAGCATAGGTTTATGCGGATAGATGGAAACAATTACCAATTAAATTGATAGGCCTCAATCCAAATCGTCACAGCGCACCCAGTCCGCATTGCCGTCTAGGTGCACGCACTCATCCCGGTCGGTCCACCATTCAGGTGGGCCGGATTCGGCGCAGTGGTCGAAATAACCTGCATCAAAGGGCGGCGGTGCGTCTAAACCGGGGTCTTCCTCGGGGTTCCACCATGTTGGCGGCCCTTCATCGGGGTAATCGTCGTCGATTTGCGGGGTTTCGGCTGGCGGTAGCGCGTCGTTGAGGGCGTCA
>NZ_JBQXDJ010000156.1:0-2043 GCF_052601015.1 Chitinimonas violaceus
TGCGAGGCTGAAGCATTACCGTGCAGTGGCGTTCCGGTTCGACAAACTGAAACGGAACTATGAAAGCATGGTTGCCATGGCCTGTGGGTTTCTATGGCTACCTATGTGAAACGTCAACAGACCCTAATTTTAGCTGTCAACTGGCAACCGAAGCTGCGTAAAAACTCGCCGAGCGTAGGGACCTACGTGATTACTTTCTGACGCGTGGATCGTTTTCCAGTATTTGCAGCTAGACCCGACGCGAAGAAGACCCTTTCAGGTCCGCATAGCTTTCAATTAGGGCCTGATTTCCAATGGTCTTCATCACCCACTTCATGTTGCAGGCTAGTACGTACAAGCTCATCTTTGTGCTTACCCGCCCCAATGTCTTGGTCAGGAAGTGGGTTGCCCCCTCCAAGCTTTCAGCTTGCGGCGATGTGCGTGCAATTACTGCCGGTACGCATTCAGCGCGCTTTGCAGCCCGATCACCCCAGTGGCGTCAAGCTCAAGCTCCGAATTGTCGGTACAGGTCCAGGTGGTGCTAAAAGGCTGATCCTACGAATCCGCGGTACGCACTGTGTTGGGTAGAGACATGGATATTTCGTGTGTGAAGGGAAAAGAAATGCACCAGGCAGGGGATGCGCGGCAAAAAATATAAAAAACCAGACTCATAAACCGTGTGGAAATGGTGGTTACCATTGCGGCCCTTCACCTAGGGCGAATGTCCTGGATGAGGAAGATAGGACGTGTGATTGACTGTTGAAGGAGAGGGGGCTTGCAGTACCTGAGCAACGAAGAAATGAATCAAATCAGTGGTGTCTGTAATAAGCCGAGTATGCTTATCGCGAAGACGCCACCGATTTACCTGAATCTATTGAAGGCGTATCAGCAATGCATGCAGCAACAAGCCGCCAGCCAACCTAACGGTACATCACGTTGAAGGTGAGGAAGCATGCAAGCATTGAATTCATTGGAAGCTGAACAAGTCAGCGGCGGACAGCCAGTGCTTGAACTCTCACTGGACGATCTTATTGATAACGTGTGTGAATCACAGACATCGTTTCAAATTTCTCAGCGCTAGTTCGGTACGATAGTTCTGTTCCGGAAGACATTCTTTCGATGGGTCAAATTTAGCGCTGACCTCTTCCCACAGCAGCGCCTTGTCAGAAAGTTCGGTAAGGCGCTCGACAGGTGTCTTGCCATCGAGAGCGCTGTGTGGCCGATCCCAGTTGTAGTAGTGCTGCCATTCCGCCAGCAAATCAGGAAGTCGTGGATCTTTGACATCGACAGTAGAATAGAACTCGTCGAGATCAGTCCGTTGAGACCTCTCTACTTTGCCGTTTAGGTGGGGTGATGCCGGCTTGATGGGGCGAAATTTAATTCCCCATTCCAACAATCGCTTTTGAAATTTTGTGGCGAAAAATTCACGCCCGCGATCCGTCTGAATTCGTTGGATCGCAAACGGCATTTCTTCTATCACTGCATCAAAGAACTCCATCGTGTTGTTCGCTGTTCTACGTCGATAGAGGCGTAGAACCTTATAGCGCGTGCAGTCGTCAATGGCCGTGTACTGATAAAGGCTAGGCGCAATCTTGCAAACGTCCATCTGTACACGGTCGCCAGGGACTGGCCGGCTGTACCTAATGACCTGCTTTCTGTAGGCCCGTTTGTAATTCAGTATTGGCTTGCCTATGCGCTCCAGGACTTTATGGATTGTCGCGGTCGATAGCGATATTTCGTGCAGGCGCCGCAGTTCATTTTGGATCCGGCGATGTCCCAATTTGCGCTTGCGCAGGTTCGCAATTAGCCGTTCATGCGTTGGCAACACTTTCTTGGCTGGGGAGGACTTAGGCCGGTAATCCCCCCGGAAAATAGGGGTGTGCAGAAGTAGAATTTTCTCGGATAGAGGGAGTTCTACAAAATGAAGAAATCGAGACTTTCGGACAGCCAAATCATCACCGTGCTTAAGGAGGCAGAGGCTGGCAAGCCAGTCCCAACGCTATGCCGGGAACACGGCATCAGTTCGGCGACGTTCTACAAGTGGCGGGCTAAGTTTGGCGGCAT
>NZ_JBQXDJ010000157.1:0-2019 GCF_052601015.1 Chitinimonas violaceus
CCGCCAGCCGAAGCACCGCAAATCGACGATATTTACCCCGATGAGGGACCGCCAACATGGTGGAACCCCGAGGAAGACCCCGGTTTAGACGCACCGCCACCCTTTGATGCGGGTTATTTCGACCACTGCGCCGAATCCGGCCCACCGGAATGGTGGACCGACCGGGATGAGTGCGTGCACTTAGACGGCAATGCCGACTGGGTGCGCTGTGATGATGATTTCGAGCTTTGATCAGCACAGCACCCAGATGGCGTTTCACTGCATTCGAGCCATTAACTGGTTTTCCATTGCCATCGTTACGGAACGAGAACGAACTTCAAATTCAAGTTAAGTATCTCTGCCTGCGGTAATAACTTTTCGACTTCACGATCAGAATAAATTCCCAGATCTAGCTCAAGCACTCCTGCAGATAACTGGCTTTGCAAATCCTCCAAATAGAAGTTTGATAAGCCAGAGAAAAGGCGGCGAATTTTGAAGGCCGCTTTTCTTGCCTCTACTTCATCAGGAACAATAACAAATGCCCTGTAATTCTTTATTCCCAATGAAATAGGCTGCTCCACATAGTGCGCTATTCCTTCAAACTTAAAACCACAAGCACTACACAGATAGGTTTTTATTGCACCTTCTGTTGAAACTAAAGTCGCAATGCCGTCACAATTTATGCATTTGATTTCTTCTTGCATTACTTTGCTCCCAAATACCTTGCATAGGGTTGACCGGCATCCCTAAATGAATCGACAGTAGATTGATTGATGTGCGGGTACAACGGGCTATCTACAAGGTATTTCATGACTGAATCATCAGTTTGCAGAAAGAACTTGCGATCAACGCGGCGCTGAATTGCATAGGCACCAAGTTCTGCTTGCAGCGCAGTTGCTCCATTGGCGTATTGTCGAGCGGTTAGTCCTTGTAAAAAGTGCTCAGTCTCGTGGGCTACCAGTCCAGCAGCCGACTTTGCATCTCCAGCGTACTTTTCATACACCACGATCTTATTAGTACCTGGGAAATATTCCCCACCTTGAGGAATAGATAGGGTTCGCCCGGAAACTTCAAGTTCCACATTTCCACGCTTAAGTAATTTAGCTACTGCTGCCCCTTCGGCGCTCCCACTCTGCCGCAAGGCTCGTGTAATTGCTGGCTGATTGACCCCTCCTGTCACTGCTGCCCAAAGATCAGGATGTACACCCGCAGCAGGGCCTACAGCTCCACGAGTAGCTACCCCAGCAGCACTGACCTCTGCCCCAAATGGTGTAGGTACACCACCAGCCGCATATAGGCCCTCGCCAATCAAGGCGGTTGTAGTGGACGTGACGCCTAGATTCAGCCCAATCGCAGGCCCAACACCATAACGGGCAGCATCGGTACCTAGTTGCATCAAGGCATTTCCATAAGCCTTAACGCCATTACCCAAGGCGACTGCCCCTCTTGCAACAGCACCGCCAGCTCCAGCAGTCATTAACTCCAGATCGAAGGTTTTCAGTGGTGGGTCAATGCGTTCTAAGTTGGCTCTAGCCTGGGCGCTATTTGTGAAAGCCCCTCTGCCAGAGGCCATCGACTCGCGCACTGCACCAGCTGAATCAGACACGCCGCGACCGAGTTGCTGCAACCCAGCTTGCAGGCTATTCAGGCCGCCTTGGGCCATCTTCCCCCAGAACTCGCCAGAATCCATATTGGCTAGCTGGGCTGCGTTTGTGCGGGCTTCACGTTGCCGGTTGCCAGCAACGACACGGGCAACTTCCTGATCTTGCTTACGGCTGGATTGCAGCGCCATTTCCATATATGGCGCTGCAAAGGCATCGTCTGCTGCCTGGGCGTATTGCATTAGCCGGTTGCCGGTGCCTGCCGGAACGACCTCATCAACAAACAGATCGCGCCAATCCCGTGGCCGCTCGCTGCGGTTCGGTTCTGGTACGACCGGCTTGGCAGGTCCCACCCAGTTACGACCATTCCCCGCAATGCTGTTACCCAGCACATCCCCGAAGATAGATTTTCCGGTCACGAGTTGTCGTACAGAAACCC
>NZ_JBQXDJ010000158.1:0-2016 GCF_052601015.1 Chitinimonas violaceus
ACTCTGACCGATGTTCAAAAACCATACGGACAGCGCGTTCTTTGACTTCTGGCGAATACTTGGTTGGCTTCTTCATAACTCCATTCTCTCAAGAAATGGAGCCTCCTCACTATCCGGGGGGATTCAGAGACCGGGAAACCGGCTATTCGAGAAGCAGATGGGGTGACGTTTGATGATCTTCGGGCATTAGACGACTAGAACGAGTTAACACACCCGCCATGCCTCTCAACGATGCGCACTTTGGCGGGTTTTTGTGATTTTGAGAGGGAGATTCTAGATTGTTGAAGTCGACCTGAACTGACCCTGTGAATGAGGCTCAGCCTTATGGTGCTCTGCATATCCCTATTTTCCTTGGTGAGTATATCTGTCACATTGTGTAGTCTCATGCTGGCGCCCTCAGCCAACGAAGGTATCGATACAAGAATCAGGAGGAATAGTGGCAGAGACTATCAACATCGGCGAGATTGCTCAGAAGCTCTCGAAAGAAATTTTCAAATACTTTCTTTGGAGCACGCATCAAAAACATGACGACAACTTTAAGTGCACAAACCCGGACCATAAGAGCGAGGGCAAAACTGGTAAGTCTAAAGAGACTCACCCTGGCGATGTAGTGTTCAGTTATGATGATCCGTATGCGGGGAAAACAATTTACCTCCACACGGACCTAAAAAGTTACTCAAGTCAAAGCATCACGAGTACCAAGTTGCGTAGCGCATTTAAGTCGCTGAGTATGACTGTTGAGTGCGCCCAGGAGACCAACTACTGGCGTGAAAAATACTCTGTTCCTGATGATGAGGCTCATGAGGTACGTGGCTTGCTCTTCGTCCATAACCATGACCACAAATACACCCAGTCATTTGCTGACGCTGTCAGCAAGATGGATTTGCAGAACCTACCTCTTCCAGCAGGGGCATTAATTCACTATCTTGGTCCATCCGATATTCAAAGGCTTTACAACATTGGAAACGACATCATCCGTTTGCAGAATGACGGAGAACTTCCCAAGGAATACACCTACTACTATCCAGATTTGGTGATGGTACGTCGTCACGGTGACGGTACTAAACAAGCAGCAACAATTGAGTCGATGACCGGCCCATTTCTTATCTTGAGGCACGGGGAGGCTGAAAGTTGCTCTGCTGGCTATCTAATCTACTACAACCGTCCGGGGAATTTGTCGGAGGAGTTTGAGTACTTTTTAGACTGCTTGTCGCGCTTTCAGATGCTGGAAGGCAGCCAATTGATACGCATCCGGATGACCGACGGTGATGCAATAGACAACCTTAAGTCAGTATTTCAAATGGCCAAGAAGAAATATGCACGTGCATGGGGTTTTGACCCAGCGCGGGAAGAAATCTTAGAGAAGATCAAAATTGATCGCATTACAACAGTAACGAACACTTACAGTCCAGGTGATATGGGGTGGCGAGAATGAAAAATCGCTTTCATGGGCCTTCGCTTTACTACGCATCTGACAAGAATGTTTTTGACGCGCTTAATCAGCATAAAGTCGATATTCCAACAATAAGAAACTTGTTTGAGCGACGCAATATCGTCGTCAGCAAGAAAACACCACGTGAGAACCTTGCTGCCTATTTTGCTAGGCAGATTCATGATTACCAAGATCATAGAGATATTGCAGCCCGTCTCGGTATTGCGGCTCAACGGGAACGAATCACGTCAATGGACGTGAAAGGTGCAATAACAAAAGATCATGTTGATATGGCGGTTAAGCAGCTCAAAGAAGAGCTCGAGAAAACTGGCGAGGTTGTACAGATTCATAAAGAGAATGGGAAAGTAAATCTGACCATTCAGTATTCAACGATAAACTACAAAGTCAGCGAGTTTGCCCAGAGGCAAGAACGAGACGGAACTATTGAGCTGATCAACATGACCTGTCCTGACAACCGTAGACACACCCACTTCAAATGCAGACCAATTGCCTGCTGAATTTTTCTGCAAACACCGCCGGTGCCAAATTACCTAGCCGAGAGTGGCGTCGTTGGCGGTTGTAAA
>NZ_JBQXDJ010000159.1:0-1976 GCF_052601015.1 Chitinimonas violaceus
TGTATGAGAAAGGCTTCGAGGTCGTTGCTAAAGCATTGGCCCAAAATCCGAACGTTAGGATTGGTCCCGAAGCGGTAGAGACTGTTTTCAATTCTGTGACTGGTGAGTATGTTCGGGCGGCTGATTGGGTGCGCTTGGAGCTTCAAGCAAGGCCGCAGGGAGAGGAGGCTAGGCGTACGGCGTCGAGTGCGTCTCCTGAAGAAGCTTGGACATTTACGCAATGGAGTCACAGATTGGCTGAAGAGGTTTTTCAAGTTGATTTAGAGCGTGCACATATCCGTCAGCGCAAGGTTTCTAAGGACGAAGAGGCTTTTCGCTGGATGTGCAAGCAGTACGCTGGGATGTTAACCAGGCTTAAGGGCGATCTAGGGGACTGGACTACTGTAGGCCTTGAGATTGGTTCGGTTCTTAGCGAGATGGATAAGAGGTCGAATTAGGCGTTTTAACGGGTCTAGGAGGTGTTGCAATGAAATCGTTGCAGGACAGGAGCGCTTTGGAGCTGCCAGGGCTGCCTAGCCCCGTTAAAAAGGCGGGGAGGCCGCCTCTCTTCGGTAGAGCGATGACGGATGCGGAGAGGAAGCGTAGGCAACGTGAGAAATCGAAGTAGGCGGTTGCACTGAGGCTGCACCGCAGCGCGTCAGCGCGAGGCGCGGACCGAAGTGCATCCGCCTCTAGGTAAATCTACGAAATATTCTGACACCGTTGTCCGTAACTAAGGTTACATGCCCAGTGTTTACAAGGGTTTTAGCGCTAATTTTGTCAAGATATGTTGACGTTTTCTACTGAAATTTGTTCAGACGTCCTAACACTTTTCCTGCAGACTAACCGTTGATTTGATGGTGTCGCCTCATGGTCTAGGCGTCGGCGTAGACGGCCCGCGTCACATAAGTTCGCAGGTTCGCACCGTCTAGTACGCGGGCGAACCTAGATCCACGAACGCTACAGGTAGAGCATTTGAGGTGCCAGTGATCGGGATTCCGTCGTAGTATCCGGTATCGGTCAACCAATGAAGTGGGCCAGCGTGCGCACCAACGCACCTGACCCGTGACCGGTTTCGAAATCTTTGAGGAAGGACTAACCGGTAATGCCAGTTTACACCATGGCGTTTCCGGCCCGGAAAGGGTCGGATGCTATCGCCTGAAACACGTCACGTAATTTCCCTCGAAAACTCATTGAAGCTCTGCCGCAAAATCTGCTCGATTTTGGGCGGCTTTTTTGCGTCTGTTGGGATGGGTTTTCTGCGCGGGTCCGCCCCCCCTACTAACAGGGGGGTCACACTCACTGACGGAAAATCCCTGGAACCCGCGCCAAATAAGGCTTTGAGGGTGTTTTTGTTTGAAATGGTTTTTTTAAAAAGTGGAGGAATTAATTTGACCTCAACGGGAGGTCAAAACAATGCGGTTTGACTGGTACCAAACGACTATTGAGGATGACCCTCGAAAGGTGGTTTCTACGCTTGCGAAATTAGGTGATGAGGTTAAGCCTGCCGATGGAGATGCGAAGCGTTGGAGATATCGACAAGGGTGGGCAGTGTTGAAGCGTGGTCATGTTGTTGCCAAGTGTTTCGCAGGCGGGAATGGCGATAAGCCTCATGCACTTGCTACTTCTGACGATACGGATGCTTTTGTTGACCTTGTCAGGTCCGAATGGGAGGGGCGGCATTTAGTTACTCGTATGGATGCAGCTCAGGATTTTTTTGATGAATATGCATATGACCGTTTACAGCGTGTTACTAAGCGAATAGCGAAGAAGCATCGTTTACGGTTTGCTTCGATTGAGGATGAGCTTTGTTCTGCTGCTGGACGTACCCAGTACATTGGAAGCCCTACTAGTGATTATCGGGGTCGTTTGTATGAGAAAGGCTTCGAGGTCGTTGCTAAAGCATTGGCCCAAAATCCGAACGTTAGGATTGGTCCCGAAGCGGTAGAGACTGTTTTCAATTCTGTGACTGGTGAGTATGTTCGGGCGGCTGATTG
>NZ_JBQXDJ010000160.1:0-1969 GCF_052601015.1 Chitinimonas violaceus
CGGAGTTCAGCCGCACTTTGTCTGGCAAGCCTTGAGAAATACTCGCCGTCGACGGAAATTCCGTCGCGTTCGAATCGACCTTTCTCAAAGTTGTAGCTGACATGGTTTAACTCCTTGGCGACATTCGGTACCAACTGACGAACATTATGATAGGAAGTCTTCAACAGCTCTAGCAGATTATGCGCATCATCACCCGGCACCCAGGTTATTGGCCGAATGGCGTCGTTGATTTTGGCATTCGGCTTGTATCCATCCGGGTCCATCTGACGGGCGTGCGGCATCAGGTGCTGAGTCATACCCTCCTTTAGGGCAGAAGACAGCATCTGTTCGGTACGACGTACCAAGGCCGCTTCCGACAAGCCAGCCGGGTCGCCAATGAATACTTTACCGTTTGCGGCAGCATAGGAAGCTACCGCTGCGTAGAGCTTACTGCCCGCGCTGACGCCTTTAGCCAGGCTGGAAGCGTCAATCCACACCTCACCGGTCCGGTTTTCGATAATCCAGGCTTCTCGCCTATCCGCCATGGTCATTTTCCAGACCTGGGCTATCTTTTGTTCTTCGCGTTCTGCCTTGGAATAGGTCTTGTTGTCCTCCACCACCGCTAACGCGGGATCGATTTCAGCGGCAATATCAGCCAGTGTGAAGCCTTCAGGGCGTGGATAACGGAACAACTCATCTGCTTGAGCCAACAGTTTCCAAGCCTTCGCCATGCGCTGGGTAGGTCCGTCCTGCCTGCTGGTAGCGACATGGTTGGAATCGGTGCTGTTTGCACCTTTACTAGCGGGTGAATCCATCACATAGCGACGTGCGCTACCTAACATTGAGACGATATCGTTATCCGTCCACTGTCTTAATAAGCCATACCGGCGCAGCAGGTTACGGATAATCGTCACCACGCGCGGCCAGAATGCCTGTTTGGTCAGGCTGGCTTTCAGCGCCATGTCAGCCAGTACTTCCTCTACCGCCAGTAGCTGGCTGTATCCGTAACGCTGCATGAGGTTGTCTGCTGCTTCACGCACATTGGCATGACCACGGTAGATACTTGCCAGCAGAGGATTCAGTTGTTTGCCAAACAAACCACGCAGACCCGCATGGCCCAATACTTCATGGACAAGCACGTGTAGTGCTCGTCGGTTGTCGGTCAAACGATCCGCTACCAGATAGACAGCGTTGGCCTTCTGGTCAAAGAAGCCCTCGACATCCCCGTCGGCATTCTGTGAACGCAGTTTGTCGAGGTAATGCACTGGTAAATCAGTAACGGATTGGACGATGTTGATCTGCGGAGCGTTACGCCACCGGGCAATCAGCGGGCCGAACTGCTTGCGCAATAGGGCTGCATCGCTGCCTGAATCACCTGCCTTATGATCATCGCTGCGTGAGTATAGAAGCGGTCCGCCTTCGGATTCCTGAACCTTAAGTTCCGATATCAAGCGTTCAAACGCCTGATTGAAGACCTTACGTTCTTCTCCAGCCGGATATGGATAATCCGGGTCGGTATCGCCCTTATCGCGTTTGTTGTTGCTCACCAGGTAATGATTGCTGGCCTCGTTGTTGGCCAGCTTGTCCATTACCCAAGTCTCGAAGGCGCGGGCAAACATCTCATGGGGCGTACTCCAATAAGCTTTACCGCCTTTGTCTCCGTCCTTGGTTCGACTCAACTTGTAAAAATGAGTATGGATACGCCGGATAAGTGACTTATCTGCCATGGCCTGCATGGCGAAATGCACCCCGTTTACGTATTGGGCCAAGTCCAGCGACTGCCCATTGTTGTAGCCCAGTGCATCGGCAACGGTTTTTATATGCCCGCCTATTGCACCTGGTGACTTACGTCGGCCTTTCTCAGGGGAGAGCGCCACATATTCACCAATGTCGCCGGCTTTTATTTTTTCCAAGGCAACGAGCGCAGTGTCGTTACCCGCCAGCCTGTTAACCAAGTCTTCCTGCTTTAAAATGTCGGCTAACTTTTGCT
>NZ_JBQXDJ010000161.1:0-1948 GCF_052601015.1 Chitinimonas violaceus
CCCCAACGCGGGGGGTGTGCGGGGTACTGATGCCTGCGAATCGCCAGACGCCACCAGGGTTTTAGCGGAAACGCCCGTTTCTGACGACGAAATAAGGGTGGGGGTGCCTGAAAATACCCCTGATCCGGTCGTGGTCGTACATCCCTTAGTTCACTTGCCGGTGTTGCCGGTAGAAGGCGCGGGCTATGCCGCGTAAGGGCCTGAAAATCAAGACACGCCAACGCCGCCCAACCAAGCCACAAGTACCACGGCGGCAGGTGGCTGACCCGCTGGCGCATCACCCGATGCTGGCTTACATGGCGGCGCACTTCGACTACCTGCGGGTCAAGGGTTACTCGGAATACACGGTTAAGGCCCGCCACAGCAGCCTGCGCCGCTTTATTACTTGGTGCGATGAGCGCGGGTTGATGCAACCGGCAGACATCACCAAGCCGGTGCTGGAGCGTTACCAGCGCTATCTGTTCTATTACCGCAAGGCCGATGGCCAGCCGCTGACCCATGCCAGCCAGGTGGGCTGCCTGGGGCCGCTCAAGACGTGGTTCAAATGGCTCGCCCGAGAAAACTACCTCTTGTTCAACCCGGCCAGCGAAATCGACCTCCCCAAGCCCTCGAAGCGGCTACCGCGTGCGTTGCTGTCGGTACAGGAGGTGGAAGCGATCCTGGCGCAAGCGGAACCCAATACGCCGTATGGGCTGCGCGACCGGGCCTTGCTGGAATTGCTCTACAGCACCGGATTGCGGCGGCTGGAAGCCTCAAACCTGGCGTGCTACGACGTGGACCTGCACCGTCGGCTGGTGATGGTGCGGGAAGGCAAAGGCCGCAAAGACAGGGTAGTGCCGTTGGGACAACGTGCCCTGGCTTGGCTGGATCGTTACCTATTGGACGCCCGCCCGCAGTTGCTGATGGTGGATGAAACGGCGCTGTTTCTGAGTGACTACGGCGAGCCGATGACACCGGCGCATATCTCGCTGAAGGTGAAGAAGTACATGGAATTCGCGGGGGTCAACAAACCGGGCAGTACCCATCTGCTGCGGCACGCGATGGCAACCCATATGCTGGAAGCGGGCGCGGATGTACGGATATTGCAAGCCTTGCTGGGTCACGCGCAGCTCTCGACCACCGAGATTTACACCCACGTGAGCATTGACCATTTACGGGCGATACACGACGCGACGCACCCGGCGCGGCTGACGCGACAGGATGAGACGCCGGTACCACCGCCCCCCGGCCTGCGAGCGACGGCGGCGGCCACGTTGCTGGATGCGCTGGCAGAAGAAAACGACGACGCCCCAGACGCTGACGGTTTGGCGCAGTAACACCCCCTGACTCCTATAAAAACCTAACCGAAGGAAGCCATCGTGCTGACCATCCGACTCCCTGCCGACATTGAAAATCGGCTGAATGCATTATCGAAATCAACGGGGCGTACCAAGACGTTTTACGCCCGAGAAGCGATCCTGAGCCACCTGGACGAGCTGGAAGACATCTATCTGGCGGAACGGCGTTTGGCTGACTTACGGGCGGGTAAAACCCAAGCCATGTCGTTAGAAGACTTGATGAAGCACTATTGCCTGGAAGACTGAGCGTTGCCGGATTTGCCTTGCTTCTTCCCTTCTCCTTAGCCGCTTGCCGCTAGTCTGATACCCCCGCTCGTTTCCCCTAACCCGCAGCCCGTCTGCGGGTTTCTTATGTCAAAATCCGCCCCCTTCGCCAAGGCAATTGGCTGCGTTCTTTAAAAACAGCACCTGAAAAAAATTCCTGTTTAGTGGGTATCTTTGAGCCTATCGATGCGTTAAAAGCCGCATGGCGTCTAGGTTTGACGGGTTTCTGTACGACAACTCGTGACCGGAAAATCTATCTTCGGGGATGTGCTGGGTAACAGCATTGCGGGGAATGGTCGTAACTGGGTGGGACCTGCCAAGCCGGTCGTACCAGAACCGAACCGCAG
>NZ_JBQXDJ010000162.1:0-1917 GCF_052601015.1 Chitinimonas violaceus
CACTAACTTGATGGCTTCCGCTCGGTATTCCGACGTATAGCTTTGTGTTTCTCTCTTACTCACCGCAGCCTCCTGTTGGCTCAAGTTTACCAATCAGGTGTGTCTACGGAATTCAGGCTACCTCAGTATGGTGTCAGCTTTCTTGGCTACTTTCGCCTTGTTTTGCCCTTTTCTCACAAGACTTTGAACAGATTCTGAGGGAGCAATTATGCGTAGATGGGCTGAACCTTTCCTGAAGCGACATCATGCATTTAACCTTCATTAAACACGGTTAACTTTGAGGGTAACCAAGATGGCATTACCGTCTGGCCAAGGTTGGATTGATTGGTAAAGCAATCTGTTTGGTTTGTTGTAAGACTGCTACTTCCACATCGGTATGGTGAGTAGGCGGACTGATCTACGAACTATTTTGTGTGCCTATTTACAGGTTTATGTGGCTGTTTTTAATAGGAAATCCAACTTCTTCTAAAACGCTACTGCCGATCAAGGATATGGATTGGGGTAGTGGATTTTTTTTTCTTTCCTATTCTTAAGACCAAATTTATTCCTGCCAGCAAGCACTGCTGTATGAGATTGCCCTCATGCAATGAGAGCTTGTTTTGCTTGAGGCATATAACAAAGGTGGTCAAGGTATGGAACAGCAAATCGAACTGAAGCAGCGATTACTAGGGTTAGCCCACGATAAGCACGAAGGGTTGAAAGGGTATTCGAAGGCAATTCGATTTGGTTTAGGGCGGGTACTGCGAAGCCTGCCATTGATGGTGGCAATGCTATTGGGGCCACAGGCCTTGGCGGTTCCCCAGACTTGTGCTCTCGGGGAAACAGCCCAGACCTTCGCTTTTACTGCGGGATCATGGGTGGACAGTAGTCTTGGCCCAACGCTTTATCCGGTAGGGGGAGGGGCAAATGCTACACAGTTGAGTGTCAGTGTTACAGATTTCAATATCGCTCATAATCCTTCAACTGACCCAACACCTAGACTTGGTGCAAGAGCAGCTGACTTTACTTTGCTTATATTCAATCAGTTCGCGCTCCCAAATACGGCTATAGGTCGATACAATTTGTCCTTTAATCGCCTTGTGAATAAGCTTAGTTTTGAAATCACTGATATTGATAGCCAAAATAATGGTGTTAATATATTTCAAGACACATATTTATTTGGTGCAAATAATGGCAGCGCTCTGTTACCAACGGCGATAACACCATTTGATCCAACGAAAATATCGGTTAATTTGGCTGCGGGTACGGTATCCGCTCCTGATCCTGCCGTAAATGATACTTCGGGAGGGTGTCTAGTAAATGATAATTTTTGTGATGTAACCGTAGATTTTTCTCAGTCAGGTATTAACAGCGCAACGGCAACTTATATTCAAGGCCCTGCTGGATCTAATGGAACACAAGCAACCGGACTTCTAAATATTTCCTGGTGCCTCCCTCCGACGACCATCGCCGTCACTGCCGTCAGTAATGGCGGCGTAGGGCCCTTCACCTATACCGGCGATAACGGCTACCCCGGCGAAACCCTCACTACTACTGTACCTGCCACCGGCATCACCGGTGCTATTCAGACGCTCACCACCTCTGCTACCGGTACTACCATTACCGAAGCCATCCCACCCGGCTATGTTCTCACCGGGGCGACCTGTACCGGCTTGGGCGCTGGCGGCACCGCCACACCGAATCTGGCTGCCGGTACCGTGACACTTGATGCCGCCGCCACTGCAGCCGGCTCCAACATCGCTTGTACCTTTACCAATGCCAAACTGCCCACCGTTACCGTCAGCACGGTTAGCAATGGCGGCACTGGCGGCTTTCCCTACACGGGTACCAATGGGGTCAACAACTTCACCAACACCACGGTAACAGCCGGGACGCCGGTAACCGGTCCCGTACAGACCCTCACCGCCGTGGGTACCT
>NZ_JBQXDJ010000163.1:0-1860 GCF_052601015.1 Chitinimonas violaceus
TGGTTGGGCGGCGTTGGCGTGTCTTGAGTTTCTGGCCCTTACGCGGCATAGCCCGCGCCTTCTACCGGCACCACCGGCAAGTGAGCTAAGGGATGTACGACCACGAGCGGATCAGGGGTATTTTCAGCCCCCCCCACCCTTATTTCGTCGTCAGAAACGGGCGTTTCCGCTAAAACCCTGGTGGCGTCTGGCGATTCGCAGGCATCAGTACCCCGCACACCCCCCGCGTTGGGGCCGTGTTGGGGCCGCGTTGACCCCGCGAACTGGGGGGCTACCCCCCGCGAACTGGCTGTCGTACACCCAGTTTTCAGCTCAACATCCACGTCAACGGCGCTATCGAACCCCATTGCCCCCGGTACGACTACGACCGGCTCAAAGGTATTTGCATACCCCCCCACCCTTATTTCGTCCTCAGAAACGGGCGTTTCCGCTAAAACCCTGGTGGCGTCTGGCGATTCGCAGGCATCAGCACGCCGCACACCCCCCGCGTTGGGGCCGTGTTGGGGCCGCGTTGACCCCGCGAACTGGGGGGCTACCCCCCGCGAACTGGCTGTCGTACCTGTCGCCATCAGCTGGGTTACATCCAGTAACCCGGCCAATTGCGGGCTGTGCGCCGCTAAATCACCATCAAACAGCAATTCATACTCGAAGCTTTGCCCACGGCTACCGCGATGGACCAGCAGGTATTCCAGGGCGGCCAACCTATCCAAATGTAGGCGGCATTGGGTATCCGATAGCCCGCTGGCGTGACGCACCTCGGCGCGGCTGAAGCGGATGTCCTGCACCCCTAATTGCGTCGTGTCGGCACGCTCGCGCACCAGCTGCTGAACGCAGGCTAAGAGCTTGCGGGTCTGGGGTGGCAACTCATCCAGGCTGCGCCCCAGCACGTCATGCGCCAGCTTATTGGCCTGTGCGATGTCCTCCGGGGTCACTTCCACGTACTCAATCTGCCGATCTCCCACCACCAAGGTCTTGATCGGGCGTTGGTACTGGTGCAGTAAGGCAATCGTGTCGATCAGGGAGAGATACTTTTCATGATCGCGCCGTGTCCGCGTGCGGTCATCCAGGAAGGTCAATTGATCCGCAAACGGGTTCACCACCGCCAAAGGACGCAGCAAACGCTGGGCATTACGTTGCAACGCCAGCACCGCGTCCTTGGTTTCCTTGCCCAGGAAGCCTTCCAGCGTGCGCCGTTCCCGTTGCCGTCGGTGAATCGCTGCCGTCTGCTCGCGCCCTTCATCCACGCTAAGCACCAAGCAGCGGTTGAGCAATTCTTCGTCGATGTCGATGGCCGTCGTGGTCATGAACAGGCTCATCGGGCCTTCTACCCGGTATTCCTGTGCCACCAGATTGCCATTGGCGTCTGAGCCCGTGCTGGCCATCGTCAACTCACCATCCGATTGCAGCAGCTTCAAGGCATAGCTGGCCCGGCTCGCGCCTTCCTCTTCCGCAATCGCCAGTATCTTGTGCTTGAGATTGGTCTCGCCCATGTAGAACAGGCTTTGTCCGCTCATGGCGGAGTAGCGCACCGTCTCTTCCGGCGGCATAAACGCCAGCACCGCATCCATCAGGCTGGATTTACCGGCTGCGCTGGATGATTGCACCACCACCGCCAGCGGCCTATCCAACTTGCGGCTGGTGGCGGCTAAATAGGCCGTCAGCTTGTTGGTGGCTTCGCCCACAATCCCGCATTGCTCGAAGTCCGCCAGCACCCGCCCCAGTAGGTCCGGTGACTGTAATAGCGCCAGTGCCGCTTGCTGCTCTTCCTCGCTCATGGTCGGCATCGTCGGCGCTTGTGGCATCAAGGCTTGCTGGATGGCCTCGTCCTGCACCTGCTCCAGCTTGAGCAACACCCGGCCC
>NZ_JBQXDJ010000164.1:0-1743 GCF_052601015.1 Chitinimonas violaceus
AGTGCACTGCACGCCTTTGTACCGCTGCAGTTTGCGTTGGGTGAGGCATTTCAGTTTGACTGGAGCGAGGAGGGGTTAGTGATTGGCGGCCTCTATCGCCGCATGCAGGTCGCTCACCTCAAGCTCTGCGCCAGCCGCGCCTTTTGGCTGGTGGCCTACCCTAGCCAGGGCCACGAGATGCTGTTCGATGCGCACACCCGCGCCTTCATGGCCTTGGGTGGCATCCCCCGTCGTGGCATTTACGACAACATGAAGACGGCGGTTGATCGGATCAACAAGGGCAAGGGGCGAACCGTCAATGCGCGCTTTGCTGTGATGTGCGCGCACTACTTGTTTGACCCCGACTTCTGCAATGTTGCCTCGGGCTGGGAGAAAGGGGTCGTCGAGAAGAACGTACAGGATAGCCGCCGACGCATCTGGATCGATGCGCAGCAGCGGCAGTTTGGCTCCTTTGCCGAGCTGAACGTCTGGCTGGGAGATCGCTGCCGGGCGCTATGGGCTGAACTGATGCACCCTGAGCACAAAGGCCTCAGCATCGCTGAGTTGTTGGAGCGGGAACAGGCCGAGATGATGCCGATGCCGGCTCCATTTGATGGCTACGTGGAGAAGATAGCGCGGGTCTCCTCGACCTGCCTGGTGAGCATCCACCGCAATCGTTACTCGGTACCGTGTGAACTGGCCGGTCAACTGGTCAGTATCCGGCTTTATCCCACCCAGGTCAGGATTATCGCCGACGACAGTGTGGTAGCCAGCCATGACCGGCTACTAGATCGATGGGGCACCTGCTATGACTGGCAGCATTACATCCCGTTGATTGCACGTAAGCCGGGTGCATTGAGAAACGGCGCGCCCTTTGCCGACATGCCCACCCCGTTGAAGCAGCTGAATCTGGGTTTGCTCCGGCACCCCGGTGGGGATCGCGTGATGGCCCAGGTGCTGGCAACCGTCCCGATGGCGGGTCTGGATGCGGTGCTGGTGGCAGTAGAACTGGTCGTCGAGTCCGGCGCCCTCAGTATTGAGAACGTGCTGAATGTGCTGGCTAGGCTGAACGCGAGTCCGATGCCTGCGGGGGCGGAAACGAGCCTGCAACTGAAGGAGGCACCGCGGGCCAATACCGGTCGATATGACAGCTTGCGCTGTGTCACCGATACCGTAGTGACGGTGGAGGGGGCTGGTCATGCGTGATATTGCGAAGGAGCTCAAAGCATTGCGGTTGCATGGCATGGCGAGTACGTGGACGGAGCTGACCGCCCAGGGGGACAGTTCAACATCGGCTTCCCGCTGGCTGATCGAACACCTGCTACAAGCCGAAGACACCGACCGCGCCATGCGGTCGATCCACCATCAGATGAGTACAGCCAAGTTCCCTGCCCACCGTGATCTGGCGGGGTTTGACTTCGATGCTACCCAGGTCGATCAGCATCTGGTTAGACAATTGGCGACGCTGGTATTCACGGACACAGCACAGAATCTTGTCTTCATTGGTGGTCCGGGTACCGGCAAGACGCATCTGGCCACAGCCATCGGCATTGCTGGCGTGACGGTGCAGAGCAAACGGGTGAGGTTCTTCTCGACGGTAGACCTGGTCAATGTACTGGAAAGAGAGAAGCGCGACGGGAAAGCCGGTCGGACAGCCCAGACATTGATGCGCATGGATCTGGTCATTCTGGATGAGTTGGGTTACCTGCCGTTCAGTCAGATTGGTGGTGCTTTGCTGTTCCATCTGTTGTCGAAGCTGTATGA
>NZ_JBQXDJ010000165.1:0-1685 GCF_052601015.1 Chitinimonas violaceus
AGCAATATTGACTCCCTCGGTCCGAATGCAGCATCAATCCTGCTTCTGGCCGTTTCCACTTTATCGCCTTCCACAACGCCTGACTGACCAAGTCTTGTGTCATTCGAGCACCCATCGCATAACCCACCATCTCGCAGGTAAACACATCCTTGATGCCCGCCAGATAGTGCCAGCCCTCATCTGTTTGGAGGTAAGTAATATCGCTCACCCAGACCTGCTTTGGGCCCGTCGGTTCAAAGGTCTGGTTCAGCAGGTTATCGGCAACAGGCAAGCAATGAGCTAAATGGGTCGTCGCTTTGAATCGCCGTTTCTGGATGCAGCAAATGCCGTCTTCGCGACGTAGTCGCGCTATCCGGTCCCGACCCGCCACTATCCCTTCGGCAGCCAGTTCAGTTTGCAGGCGTCTTGCACTATAGGTTCCGCGTGTTTTGTCGTGAGCGGCACGGATTGCCACTCGCAACCATTCGTTCTCCTGAGCCCGTCGACTCGGTGGACGTTTAAGCTAGGCATAGAAACCACAACAAGAAACCGCCAGGGTCCGGCACAGCCACGTTACCGGGTAAACCTGTCGCCATTGCTTCACGAACGCGTACCGGGCAGTGACTCCCTGGCAAAGTACGCCGTTGCTTCCTAGGAAACACCCACGGAATCCGGCGTGTTCTGGGGTTGTAATACAAAGCCGAACTGTGCCGCGCGGCGATGTAGTTGCTTGATGACCCGCGCTCGGTATGCCTGCTCGTAGTGATCAGCGCCCGGATCGCTGTAATTCATGCCGAAGCGCATAGCGTTGTAGAACAGCACTGCAATTTTACGCGCTGTTGCTGTCACAGCCTTGGCGTTACCTATGCGCGCAGCAAGACGTCGGTAGAACGCGCCCAGTGCTGTATTGCTTCTTCCGACGGAGACCGCCGCCAAGCGCAAGGCAACAGTGAGACGGTTGCTGGTCTTACGTGTATGCGAGGAGAGTACCTTGCCACCGCTGATCTTACAGCTTGGCGAGAGGGCGAGCCAGGAGGTGAACTGCTTGGCAGTTCGCCAGCGGCTCAGGTCCGTGCCGCATTCGGCAATCAAGCGCAGCGACAAGAAGGGGCCAATGCCGTGGATCTGCGTCAGGTCCGTTCCAGCGAGCTGGTACATGGCTGATCGGACGTCGAAGTTCGGATCGCTGGGTAACTTGTTGCGATGTTTTGCCTTCGGAAGTGGCGCATCCGGGACCGGTCGTTGGGCATTTAGCGCCGCGACAGTGCGCTCGATCTCAGCGTCGCATTCATCGATGCGGTCTTGGTAAAAGTCGTAAAGTGCCAATGCTTGCTTCAACGCAAAAAGATGCTCGGGCTAGTAATTGCCGACGAGTGCGTTGCGGATGGTTTCGGCGCTTTCTTTGCAGCGGACGTCACGCATTGCAGTCAGCTTGTCGGGATCGCGTTCTCCAGTGATGATCGCACGAATAATCCTCATCCCAGTGACGCCGGTGATCGTGGCGACTACATGGTGCAATTGGATATTCATGAAGGTAAGCGCCTTCTGCATGTGCTGGATGTGTGCCGCCGCGTAGTCAGTATGGCGCTCCCGGACACGAAGATAGGCGCGCAGCTCGGCAATGTCGCGGCCCGGCCTAAAGCTCGCACGCAGCAGACCACACGCATGCAAGCGCTGTAACCATTGTGCATCGTTGACGTCACTTT
>NZ_JBQXDJ010000166.1:0-1634 GCF_052601015.1 Chitinimonas violaceus
TTGCGTGGTTGGAGAAGTGCCGTCGATTGTGGAAGAACTGTGAACGCAAGCTCGACACCAGCTTGCAATTCATTCAGTTTGCCTTTCTGACTCTTCTTCTGCGGAGACTTTGAACAGGTTCTTAGAAGTAATCCTGCAACCGATACCAAGCCATCCCCAACACCAAGCTAGGCATACGCAATAGTTTTCCGCCGGGGAAAGGTGAATGATTGATCCTGGCGAACAAGTCGAGCCGTTCACTCTCTTTGGCAATGGCCTCTGCAATCAGTCGCCCGGCCAGCCCAGTCACCGCCACACCATGGCCGGAAAAACCCTGGCAGAAGTAGACATTGGGCGATAACCGCCCCCAATGCGGTGCTCTGTTCATGGTGATATCGACAAAACCACCCCAACCATGCTCGATATTGACATCCGCCAATTGCGGAAACACACGCAGCATGTCGCGCTTCATGGCCTCCTTTACATTCGACGGCGGTAAGCCTGAATAGCTGACCTTACCGCCGAACAACAGTCGGTGATCGGCTGTCAGCCGATAGTAGTCGAGCACAAACTGATTGTCGGCCACAGCAAAATTCAGATTAATCAGCGAGCGTGCACGCTCTTCACCAAGGGGTTCAGTCGTGATGACATACGTGCCGACCGGCATGATCTTCCTGCCCAGTTCTGGCGCAAGTCCATCGACAAAAACATTCGCAGCCAATACCAACTGCCGGCAAGAAACGACACCTCGGGCCGTATGAGCATGTGTTTGTGCTCCCTGCTCGATTCGGCTGACCGGTGTCTGTTCAAAAATCTGCACGCCCGCAGCCACTGCTGCGCGTGCCAAGCCCAAAGCGTACTTGAGTGGATGAATATGTCCCCCCAAAGCGTCGTATAACCCTCCCGCATAACGGGGACTATCCAAATGGCTGCGCAGCGTTGCTTTGTCCCACAGCGTGTAATCACGGTAACCGAAACGGCGCTCAGCGTTCGCTTGCCACGCGACCAGCTCATTGAACTTCTTGGGTGACACCGCGGCCACCACATGACCACGTGCCCAATCGCAGTCAATACCATGCCGTTCGACGCGGTCTTCAATGATCTGGATTGCTTCCAGGGACATATCCCAGACCGTCTTCGCTGCCGTTTCGCCCAAGGCCTTGGCGATAGTGTCCATATCACAGGCATAACCATTGATGACCTGACCACCATTACGGCCCGAAGCTGCATGGCCGAGTTTGGAACCTTCTAATAAGACAACACTGAACCCGCGCTCAGCCAGATTCAACGCAGCAGAGATACCCGCCAGTCCACCCCCTACCACACAGACGTCGCAGTCCAGGCTACCGTCAAGCCTGGGGTAATCCGGAATCTCTCCGGCACTTGCAACATAGTAGGAATCGATATGGGACTGATTAGCGTGGTTGAACAAGGCCATGGCACTCTCCGAAAGGAATCGCGCCGATGCTAGAGGTGTTAAATATTATTGACAAGGTGATGGGTGAAGACGAAACACCATATGCTTTGTGTGACCTGTCCTGACAACCGTAGACACACCCACTTCAAATGCAGACCAATTGCCTGCTGAATTTTTCTGCAAACACCGCCGGTGCCAAATTACCTAGCCGAGAGTGGCGTCGTTGGCGGTTGTAAAA
>NZ_JBQXDJ010000167.1:0-1633 GCF_052601015.1 Chitinimonas violaceus
ATTGGATCTGGTTCTACAATCACGAACGCCCTAACATGGCCTTGGGCGGTATTACCCCAATACAGCGGCTGGCCATGGTCGCATAGCGCTACTTCTGACTCCCCTTAAAAATGGGGGGATTACCCTAGTATCGTCATTCATGACATCATTTTAGTTGAAACGATGTCCGTGAATCACACAGATAACGCTATCACGATGACCACGTTCAGATAGTCATTCCCTCAATCTAGCTCACCGTCACTCAGTGTTTGGGTTGGTGATAGTGCGCGTAATATCGTTGGGCCAATCGGTACGCAAGTCGATGGTTTTCAAGGCATCAAGCGTCAGGTTAACCCATTCTGTTGTCAGCCTTAAACTGCAAAATCCGTGCGCAACCTATAGTAGGACAGCTCCAACTAAAAGTTGGCCTGTGCTGGAAAACTCGCCAGTATGCAGTTGGCAAACACGCGTTCCCTTCCCCCTATTCCTACTTAGCCGGAGCATTTCTCCATCATGCCTGCAAACCGTGCCGAACAAGCGTCCTGGCTGCTGGCCATCGCCATTCTCTTTATGGTCATTCAGTTGCATTTGCTGTCGGCCCTGCTGGCGGGTCTGCTGGTGTATGAGCTAGTACATTTGGGTGCTCCGCTGCTAGGAAGCCGGCTCTCCACGCTCAGGGCCAAGCAGGTCACGGTCGTCCTGCTCGCCGTTGTGGTGGTGGGTGGCCTTGTCCTTGGCGGTATGCTGACGGTCGGTTTCTTTCGCAGCGACACGGGTAATCTGGCGGTCTTGGCGAAAAAGATGGCCGAGATCCTGGAGAGTTCCCGTCGCTCGCTGCCCGCATGGTTACTGGAACTGCTACCCAATAGTATCGAGGGCATCAAGGAGGCGGCAGCCCATTGGCTGCGGGAGCACGCGGGTCAGGTGCAGCTGGTTGGCAAGGACGCTGGGGTGATGGTAGCCCATGTGTTGATCGGCTTAATTGTTGGTGCGATGCTGGCCCTTCGCGGGGTGAGCGAGCTCGGTCCGCAAAAGGTGTTGGCGGCTGCGCTGTCAGAGCGTGCCACGCGACTGGCCGACGCTTTTCGGCGCATTGTCTTTGCCCAGTTACGGATATCCGCAATCAATACGATTTTTACGGCGCTCTATCTGGCTGTGGCTTTACCGCTGTTCGGTGTTCAGCTGCCGCTGACCAAGACCATGATCGCGCTAACCTTCGTTGTTGGCCTGCTTCCAGTGGTGGGCAATCTGGTGTCGAATACCGTAATCGTGGTTGTCAGCCTGGCGCATTCGCCACAGGTTGCGGTTGCCTCGCTGGTGTTTCTGGTGATCGTGCACAAGCTTGAATACTTCCTCAATGCCCGCATCGTCGGTGCTCGGATCCGCGCCGAGGCATGGGAACTGCTGCTGGCAATGCTAACGATGGAAGCCGCTTTCGGCATCGCCGGCCTGGTCGCCGCGCCAATCTATTACGCCTATCTGAAACAAGAGTTGGTGGACGCGGGGCTGGTGTGACGGGCAGCTTGCCCGGGGGTGTCAGGATTTCCGTGTTCAAGGCGGGTTTGAGATTCACACGGATGATCGAATAAACCGATCCGCGTAAAGAATAGCGAATTGGTTCATGGCCGTCTTCCAATCCTTGGCGGCATAGCCC
>NZ_JBQXDJ010000168.1:0-1603 GCF_052601015.1 Chitinimonas violaceus
TGGAAAAAATTCCTGTTTAGTGGGTATTGTTGAGCCTATCGATGCGTTAAAAGCCGCATGGCGTCTAGGTTTGAAGGGTTTTAGTACGACAACTTGCGACCGGGAAATCTATCTTCGGGGATGTGCTGGGTAACAGCATCGCGGGGAATGGTCGTAACTGGGTGGGAGCACCGAAACCAAAAGAACCGGATGCCAATACACGTTGGGGTGTTAGAAGCAGTACGAACCCTGAATCCAATGCCATGTACGACCTACTGGCACAGGAGATGGGTAATAGAAGCGCATTACCATCCGTAGAAGGCGTTGAAGTCGCGGCGAACGATCCCGATAGCTTCTCGCATCAGTTCATGCCCGGAATCAAGACAGCGAGAGATTTGGTCAGTGATTCAGGCTGGGGTGGCGTATCGACAGAAACGCTGAAGAGATTGGCTGACTCGCCATCACTATCCCCTTCCAATGGCTTTAACCGTCTAAGTGCTGCACAACGCTATGTTGAGGGAAGTGATCATCTGTACGGAACAGGAGGCCCATTTGTTGGCGTCCATGTTGCAGCGGGAGGAAATCCAGACTCAAGCGTAGCGCGTGTATTGGGTAATCTAGGTTCAGCTACTTTGGACTTTGGTAGTGTGTATGGTGTGCCAAAGCTGAGTAACCCCAAACTCACGGTAGCAAATGCTCCCGACAATGCTAGGCCAAGCTACCTAACTTCTTCTGAATTCGCTGAACTACCGCGGACGGGAATGATTGATCCTCGGACTATTAGGTACAGTCAAAATAATGCTAAGGCCGAATTTAAGGCACCGTTTGGTTCAGTAAATGAATTCATTCAAGGTCTAAAGTCTGGCGACATTAACCCTGCCACAGTAAATCCTGTTCGAATTGTTCAACGGGATGGGAAAATTTTTACTCTCGACAATCGACGTCTTTACAGCTTCGAGCAAGCTGGTGTTGATATTCCGTACCAAAAACTTGACACGATACCGAAGCGGGAGTTGTTCAAGTTCTCTACGACTAATGAAGGAACTTCAATAGTCATTCGAAAAGGTAAATGAAATGGTTGGTGACGATCTATTTGATTACGCAAAGACTGTTTCTTCGCGTGATGATTTTGTGAAATTTGTAGAGTATCTCAACGAAGATTACAGAAAGAAACATGAGGAGTGGGGTAACAAGACACTTGAAGAGTTTCTTGGAGGATTATCAGGTTTCGCAAATGACATGGCTGGGTACTACAAGAACATGGGGGAAGTTGTTGACGTTGAAACCATCAGTTGGCGAATGATGGCTGAAATGCTCTTGGCAGCAACTGTGTACGAGAGTTGAACTGCACATCTTCTGGGTTGAATGTCATGCTGTACTTTGAAGCTGGTATTCAGAAATCTGCCAATACTTCACACTTGGAAGTCATCCTCACAGCGCACCCAGTCGGCATTGCCGTCTAAATGCACGCACTCCTCCCGGTCGGTCCACCATTCAGGTGGGCCGGACTCGGCGCAGTGGTCCAAATAACCTGCATCATAGGGTGGCGGTTCATCTAAACCGGGGTCTTCCTCGGGGTTCCACCATGTTGGTGGGCCTTCATCGGGGTAATCGTCGTCGTTTT
>NZ_JBQXDJ010000169.1:0-1587 GCF_052601015.1 Chitinimonas violaceus
CGAATGTCGCCAAGGAGTTAAACCATGTCAGCTACAACTTTGAGAAAGGTCGATTCGAACGCGACGGAATTTCCGTCGACGGCGAGTATTTCTCAAGGCTTGCCAGACAAAGTGCGGCTGAACTCCGACGGAACGGTTTCACTGAACTTGTCGCCGGCACTGGAAGCGAGCTTTCAGGAGCAGCAGCGCGGTCGGTTATTGGAAGCGCAACGCTTAAAAGAACGGTTATCACGCGTACCCTTTTACGCGAAGCAGGCAGCACTGGATGGGGATCAATACTGGCTCGACTTGGCGAGCACCTACCAGGGAACCGTTTAGAGAAACCGTTACGGCGTTTACTCTATTCGCGGGCTGGCCAAAGAGAAATCACTGACGCTCTTGCCAAAGCGTTCCAATCTGACCGTACCTTTAATCGCTGGTGGCACCGCAGCGTAGGTACGCAATACCACAAAGCCACAATCAGCCCAGCATTCAAGCGCGTATTCGACGCGGGTCAATCCTATCTGCACGATGTTTCCCGCCTTTCCATGCGGGCAGAGGCTGCCGCGCCGAGCCTGTTGCCCAAAGTCGGCGACCTGCGTGAGTTGATCCAGAATGGCAAGAATGCGTTTTCCAAAGCCAGACGCCAAGCCGTCAAGGTGGCGTCGCAGGCTGTCTTTGCTGGCACACTGCAATACACCCGCGATAAAGACGGCAACCTGCACCAGATTGAAGGCGGCGTTGCTGAGGGCGTGGTGTTCAGCGATGACGAGCTACGCAAGCTATTCAAGCTCGACCAGCAAGCCATCGACATCTACCGCGAAAGCCGCGCCGCCATCGACACCAGCCTGGATGATGTCACCCGCTCAACGCTGTTCAAGCTGTTGCGCAAATCCGCACTGAATCCGTTACTGGTGGAGAACCTACGCGAAACTAGCGCCAGCCTTACGAGCCTGAAACAGACTATCGGCGCAGCACTAACCCGTGTGGCACAGGATCAGGAACGCAGCGGCAATACCAGCCAGGCTGCACGGATTTTGAAGCTCGCCAAGCTGGCGGATGATGTAATCGACAAGGCGGAAAGCCTGAAGGCACGCGGGTATGCACCCTTGATGCGTTTTGGTAACTACGCCGTCGATGTGACTGACAGCAAGGGGGACCGTATCGCCTTCCAGCTGTTTGAAAGCCAGCTGGAAGCAAACAGGGCAGCCTTCAAGTTGGCCAAGGCTTACCCGCAAGCCAAAGTGCGTCAGTCCATTCTATCGGAGTCAGGCTACAAGCTGTTCAAAGGCATGACCCCTGAAACCGTCGCCTTGTTCGCTAAGGAACTGGGTGTCGACAAGGATGAAGCGACACAAGAGTACCTGCAGCTTGCTGTGTCGAATCGCAGCGCCCTGAAGCGCATGATCCACCGTAAAGGGGTCGAGGGTTACTGCGACGACCTTAGCCGCGTGGTGGCCAGCTTCATTGTCTCCAATGCCCGCCAAGCTTCCGGTAACTTCAATCGGGTTGAGATGCTGGAAGCGGCAGAAGCCTGCAAGGGTGACGTGAAGGACGAAGCGGTCAGCCTAGTGCAGTACCTGACTGAACCCAAGGAAGAGGCAGCCG
>NZ_JBQXDJ010000170.1:0-1524 GCF_052601015.1 Chitinimonas violaceus
TGCCGAACTGAGCTAGGAGCTCGGCGGGAATTGCCGGCAATTCCACCGGCTTGGCTTTCGGTTTGCGAGGCATACATTCTCCTTGGGAGCATGATATGCCTTGAACACGAAATTACTGACAGACCCTCATTCAGCGGTACGCCATGGGCTTGACCGGTTTTAAAGTCATCAGCTTCTACCCAACACGTTCGTCGGATCAAATCGACTCGATCCCACGTCATACCTAGGACATTGGCTTGCCTTAGACCTGTTGCTAAAGCGAAGCGAACGAATTGATTCTGGTGGGTTGGTAACTCCGCTAATAACCGTTGGACTTCTTCAACGGTCAGCCACCGTATGCGGCGCTTACGTTCGGGTAATGTTTTGATGAACGGTACTTTTTCAATCCAGTCCCATTCACCTTTAGCCTTACGAAATAGCGCCCTTAGTAAGCACAAATAGCGATTTTTCGTTGCATTTGTAGCGTCTACTAACGAAACCGCATCAATAATGTCCTCTCGCGTGATCTCGTCGAGGTACTTTCCTCCGAATTGTCCTAAATAGTGCCGTAAGAAAATCTTGTCGTTTCGTATGGAGCGTTTATGCCCCATTTCCTTAAGCCACAGTAAAGCGGCCTCTTTAAAGGTACGTCTGATTCGTTCGCCTAAGCGCTCCGCTCGCCATAAGTCAGACTTTAGGCGGTCGTGATACTCCTGCGCTTGGCTTTCATCGGTCGTCCCAGTAGAGCGTCTAATTCTTTTTCCACTTGGACTAATGATGTCAACGTACCAATTAGTGGAACTGCTGTGTTTGTAGATCGGCATGATTGCAACTTTTGTTCTGCCGACGCTTGCCGCGCGGGGCGAACATACTCGCCTCGGAGGAATGCTTCAAGATCGTCGGATAAAATGACGTAGGAACGGCCAACTTTCTTGCCTGGTGCTTTTCCTTGTCTGATGAGTACTCGCAGTGTTTCGTAGTGGCAGCGTGCGAGCGATGCGGCCTGTTCCAGGCTGTACGTTTGCAAGCCCGGCCAACTGTTGTTCAAGCTTTTCTCCTTATGTGTTTCATTTGTAGAAAAAGTCAGCGACTTGTTTCAACTAGATGCCTAAGCAGTGGGCGTTGTAAGCACTGTTGGGTAATTGCGCTTGTTGTGGGTGTTGTGCATCTGCTAGCAGGACAAGTTTCCCTTTGGGTAATCGTTTGGGTGGATGTCCAATAATTAGATTGAATACCGCTGTAGAAGCCTGGACGGGAAAGCGATAGCGCCAATTGGCTATTGAAGTCTCTCGCTTTCTTTCAATCTTCCCACTATCAAATAGCTGCTTAAGTAACACGTGCTTATTTGCAAGACTGAGTGCCTTATGAATATCGGTGGCGCTATGCCAGCCTGAGTTATTCTCCAGCCAGGTAACGATCATTGACCTGTCCTGACAACCGTAGACACACCCACTTCAAATGCAGACCAATTGCCTGCTGAATTTTTCTGCAAACACCGCCGGTGCCAAATTACCTAGCCGAGAGTGGCGTCGTTGGCGGTTGTAA
>NZ_JBQXDJ010000171.1:0-1455 GCF_052601015.1 Chitinimonas violaceus
TAAAGCCAAAATCGGCAGCCGCGAATATTTTTCTGCCATCTTCCTGTATGGTAAAGCGCGCATCTTTACCCGACGGTGCATCGTTGACCGGTGTGACATCGAGATTGATCGTCGAAATGGCAACGCCTCCCTTGCCATCAGATACTGTTACCGTGAAGCTGTCCTTACCGTTGTAATCTTTGGCTGGCGTATAGGTCCAGTTGCCATCGGGCTTAACAATGACCGTACCATGAGCAGGGCTCCTGCCTGTGTTGTAAGTCAGCCTGTCACCGTCAACATCCGTAGCGGCAACCCTGCCAGAGAATGGTTTATCCTCGTCTGTGGTGTGCTTGTAATCAGTTGCGGCCGGCACATCATTAACCGGCGTGACATCGATCGAAATCTTATTTGGCAATGGATCAAAGGCATTCGCCTGATCCTGTACCGAGAAAGTGAAGCTGGCGTAGTTGTTCCCATTGGCATTCGCGGCTGGTGTAAAGACCAACTCACCAAGCTGTGTCACGGCAATTGCCTGTCCTGACGTTACCACTGCACCATTCAGGGTCAACATACCAGCAGTTGGCAGCGCGTCGATCCGTACCGCCTTTAAACTGTCACCCGCATCCACATCACTAAAACCAAAATCGGCGGCCGTGAATACCTTGCTGCCATCTTCCTGAATAGTGAAGTGCGCATCTTTACCCGACGGTGCGTCGTTCGCCCCCTGAATGGTAACGGTAATATCCTGTGTAGCAGTACCATCCTTACTCTTTACCGTCAGAACATCCTGTACCTGCTGATTACCACTCAGGAACTGGATTTTACTTGGGTCAGCGATATAGCCCCATACGCCGGTTACTTCATTGAACGTAAACTTGCCGTAAGTGCCATTTAATCCAGAAGGAGCCAGGAACAGAGCATCGCCACTATCTACATCGCTTACCTGTAAGGTACCCGATGCAACCATCTGGCCATCTTCCACTACGCTGCCGGTAGCGGTACCACTTATGCGGGCGTTATCGTTCTTACCGGTCACCGTCACATCAATGACTTGGCTCACACCGCCGTCGAGACTGGTCACCGTCAGGGTGTCGTGTACTTCCTGGCCTTCGGTCAGCGCCTGGGTTGCTGCTCTGCTGTTATCGAGGGCATATGTCCACTTACCGGTGTCGGGGTCAAACTTAAACGTCCCATACACGCCATTAGGGTTGTTTGGCGCTTGGAAGCGGCTCTCGTCATGATCCGTATCACGGATCCTCAAAGTACCGCTTGCTGTGGCAACACCTGCTTCGGTATTACTCTCCCCACCAGCCTCAATCACCTTGCCGCTGGTATCACCACTAATAACGGGTTTGTCATTGGTGCCCGTGATCGTGACCTTGATCTCATGTGGCGTGCCATCTGTCGACAGCACCGTGAACGTTTCCAGCTTGGTCTCGCCTGCCTTCAGGTATTGCACCGCACTGTTCGCGACGT
>NZ_JBQXDJ010000172.1:0-1435 GCF_052601015.1 Chitinimonas violaceus
AACGCTTGATATCGGAACTTAAGGTTCAGGAATCCGAAGGCGGACCGCTTCTATACTCACGCAGCGATGATCATAAGGCAGGTGATTCAGGCAGCGATGCAGCCCTATTGCGCAAGCAGTTCGGCCCCCTCCTTGCCCGTTGGCGTAACGCACCGCAGATCAACATCGTCCAGTCTGTTACCGACCTGCCGGTTCACTATCTCGACAAGTTACGTTCACAGAATGCCGAAGGGGATGTCGAAGGATTCTTTGACCAGAAGGCCAACGCGGTCTACCTGGTGGCGGATCGTTTGACCGACAACCGACGTGCGCTACATGTACTCGTCCATGAAGTCTTGGGCCATGCTGGCCTGCGTGGTCTGTTCGGCAAGCAACTGAATCCCCTGCTGGCGAGCATCTACCGTGGTCATGCCAATGTGCGTGAGGCAGCAGATGGACTGATGCAGCGTTATGGATACAGCCAGCTGCTGGCGGTAGAGGAAGTGCTGGCTGACATGGCGCTGAAAGCCAGCCTGACCAAACAGGCATTCTGGCCACGCGTGGTGACGATTATCCGCAACCTGCTGCGCCGGTATGGTTTTCTAAGGCAGTGGACGGATAACGATATCGTCTCAATGCTAGGTAGCGCTCGTCGCTATGTGATGGATTCACCTGCTAGCAAGGGTGCAAACAACACCGGCTCCAACCATGTCGCCACCAGCAGGCAGGATGGTCCTACCCAGCGCATGGCGAAGGCTTGGAAACTGCTCGCTCAAGCGGATGAGTTATTCCGCTATCCACGCCCTGAAGGCTTTGCACTGTCTGATATTGCCGCTGAGATTGATCCTGCACTAGCGGTAGTGGAAGACAACAAGACCTATTCCAAGGCAGAGCGCGAGGAACAAAAGATAGCCCAGGTCTGGAAAATGACCATGGCCGATAGGCGTGAGGCTTGGATTATTGAGAACCAGAACGGTGAAGTGTGGGTAGACGCTTCTAATCTGACTGAAGGTATCAGTGCCGGTAGCAAACTATACGCAGCAGTTTCGTCCTATGCGGCAGCTAATGGCAAGGTATTCATCGGTGATCCGGCTGGCTTGTCGGAGGCAGCATTGGTACGCCGTACTGAACAGATGCTGTCATCTGCCCTAAAGGAGGGTATGACTCAGCACCTGATGCCACACGCCCGTCAGATGGACCCGGATGGTTACCAGCCGAATGCCAAAATCAACGACGCCATTCGACCGATAACCTGGGTTCCGGGTGATGATGCGCATAATCTGCTAGAGCTGTTGAAGACTTCCTATCATAATGTTCGTCAGTTGGTATCGAATGTCGCCAAGGAGTTAAACCATGTCAGCTACAACTTTGAGAAAGGTCGATTCGAACGCGACGGAATTTCCGTCGACGGCGAGTATTTCTCAAGGCTTGCCAGACAAAGTGCGGCTGAACTCCG
>NZ_JBQXDJ010000173.1:0-1430 GCF_052601015.1 Chitinimonas violaceus
GAAAATCCACGGGTGAGACTAGCCCGTAGAGATATAGTTATGCACAGTCGCCGGTCAAACGGCGGCAACCATCACTGGGTCAATATTCAATCGGCAGGGTGGGTCAATATTCAATCAGCGCAAACAAATGTTGACTATGCCGGGACAGCAGACCCATTGAAAACTACACCAGGTGGTATCTACACTCGCACCTTGTCAATAGCGTCCTGTTGACGTCATTAAAGCGGAGAGAAAAATTGCAGGCATTGCACTTCCAGGAAATGGCGCAGGTTTCAGGTGGTATGGCCTCATACAGACCCATTTTATGTCCCCGATGCCAGCCGCGAACTGCTCCGAAACGCTGAGATAAACCCTTAGGCATTGATACTGCAAGGAGAGCGGATTCACGCCAGCTCTTAAACGATCAGGGAGTCAACCACCGACTCGTCTATCAGACAAAGTTAAAGACTGACCCATTGGTCGACATACCTTGCTGCGTTATCATTCTGCTGACGTTAAGAGCGTCCTGTTTACGTGGTCCTGATTGAACAGGCAAAACCAGAAAGAGATTTGATGCAATTACTTAACATACTGGAAATCGATCAAGTAAACGGTGGGACTACTGCTTATGTGAGAGCGATAGACGCATCAGATAATCAGGTCATAAATAACTCAGCGCAGAAACCGGCGAGACCGATGAACTCTGTGCCGAAGTTTGACTTTTCTCGTCACCAAGACTTGTTTTCTCTTACTTCTGCTTTCATCACTTTTTGAATTTAACGATAAGTCGAAGACTTTACTTACCTAAAGCCTGATGACCTATCTTGGCAACCGTAGTCCCCACTTTAAATACAGACCGATTGCCTGCTAAATTTCTCTGTAAATATCATTGCTGCCACATTCTCTAGACGAGCGTGGTGTCGTTGACAGTTGTAAGAGGTTTCGATGAATTCCTGAATCGAAGCTTCTGCAGGCAGCACCCGGCCGTGTTCAACATTCCAGAACATGAAAACATAGTGAGGTAGCCTGAATTCCGTAGACACGCCTGATTGGTAATCATTGAGCCAACAGGAGGCTGCGGTGAGCAAGAGAGAAACACAAAGCTATACGTCGGAAGGTTCTGTTGCAATAAGCCAGCGAGGCGTAGCAGTCCGGTATGCTGAGCCCATGAAAGCCATTCACCTACAGCTTGAAATGTCGAACCTTCGCATAGTCCTGAAGCGTTTGCACTATCCGCTGGAGATCATATTGATGTGCGTGCGCTGGTACGCGGCCTACCCACTGAGTTTGCGTCATCTGGAAGAAATGATGGCCGAACGCGGCGTGAGGGGTAATCCCCCCGGAAAATAGGGGTGTGCAGAAGTAGAATTTTCTCGGATAGAGGGAGTTCTACAAAATGAAGAAATCGAGATTTTCGGACAGCCAAATCATCACCGTGCTTAAGGAGGCAG
>NZ_JBQXDJ010000174.1:0-1420 GCF_052601015.1 Chitinimonas violaceus
TTACAACCGCCAACGACGCCACTCTCGGCTAGGTAATTTGGCACCGGCGGTGTTTGCAGAAAAATTCAGCAGGCAATTGGTCTGCATTTGAAGTGGGTGTGTCTACGGTTGTCAGGACAGGTCATTCATCGGTACGGCACAAGGTGCTGATGACGATCCAACTAAAGTGACACAAGATCCCAATCAACCAGTGGATAAACAAGCCCTTTACGATTGGGACACTATGGCGAAGTGGGATGCTGTTCGAGCATTGCATAACTTCGTGGCTGCCCAGGGTCAAAAGCGTCGCTCACAAAAACCTAAACTCGTTAGTATTGATTTCGAAAAGTTGGATAACATTACAACTTGGCAAAACGGCGAGTTGAGGTTGAAGCAGGGGGGCTCAAGTAGGTCTGACGAATCAGCCTGAGCAGGAAATGGGTAAGCCTATGCAGCTTTCCAGCGTACCATGGCCAAAAGATTCCACGGATCATGGCAAAGTGCTTAACGAACTGTTTGGCAGTAAGCTCCTCATGCAATCGCCTAGTGAAACAGGGGAGCGTTATCTTGTCATCTACAGCGCCAAGCCCTTGAGAAGCGTGGCGGCCCTCGTTTACGACCGTACAAGCGACAATTGTCTTCCTTACCTACCAACGCAGCTCTATCTAGGTCAATAACGTTCAGAGATTATTTCAATAAAACCTAATGACAAGGGTGTTCAGGAATCAAATTGTGAAGGATCAAGCGGTAAGGTAGATGTACTAAATGCTTTTCCAATAGAAGTGAAGAAGGGTGAAACGTTTAATTACGTCGTGGTAGACCTTGGCACACCACAGAAACAAATTTCGCTAGATAATCTTCAGCTCTACTTCGCCCCTTAAGGTGTAATGGCTTGTGGTAAAAATTAGTCGTTGGTTATTTGCAAATTCGGTTAGAGCCTATTGGGTTAGAACCTATTGACATTTCACATGAGTAACCATAAGACCAACAAGCTATGGTAAACATGCTTTCGTAGTTTCGCTTTAACTTGTCGAAACGAAACGCCACTGCGTGGTAATGCTTCAGTCGTGCAAAGGCATTCTCGACCGAATGCCAGTAGCGATATTACCCTTTGTCCAGATTGGCATTTCCCTTCACCGAGCTGTACCTCCTGAAAATTATTGGTCGTGCGCCCTTTACTTCAATCTGTTCACGAATGCGCTCACTGTCATAATCCTTGTCTGCCACGATGGCCTCTGCAGACGGCAGTTGTGCGATCAGTTCAGGCATCGGTGTACAGTCATTGATCTCTCCACCGGTGATTTCGACAGCTAGATGGTAATCCCCCCATTTTTAAGGGGAGTCAGAAGTAGCGCTATGCGACCATGGCCAGCCGCTGTATTGGGGTAATACCGCCCAAGGCCATGTTAGGGCGTTCGTGATTGTAGAACCAGATCCAATC
>NZ_JBQXDJ010000175.1:0-1405 GCF_052601015.1 Chitinimonas violaceus
TGGGCCGCTTGCTCAGCACCCTGGACAGTGCCGCCCCAGCGACCACCATCACCCGCCAGTACGATGAAGCGGGCAAGACACTGACGCTGACCCAGGTCAATGGGCGTGTCGATACCCAGAGCTACGACAGCACCGGTCAGTTGATCGGTTTGATCAAAGGCAGCCTGGCCCCGGTCAGCTACCGTTACGACGCCAATGGCAACAAGATTGCTGACATCGATGGCGACGGCAAGCTCACCCGCTATGTGTACGACGCCAATCAACGGCTGCGCTATACCGTCTCACCCCTGGGCGCCGTCACTGAACAGCGCTACGATGCACTGGGCCGGGTCACCGAGACGGTAGCCTATGCCACCCCGATCAGCCTGGCCGATACCACCAGCCTGCTGCAGCCACTGACCCCCACTGCCTTCGCCACACGCCTTACCCCCGGTGCAGCAGACCGCCACACCTGGCAGTTTTATGATCAAGCGGGCCGCCTGGCGAAGAAGGTCGATGCCGAAGGCTATGTCACCCGCCTGACTTACGACGGCGCGGGCAAGCTGCTCAGCGAAACCCGTCATGCCAAGCCCACTGCCACCAACTTGCAAGCCAGCCTGCTGGCCGATGCCGTGGTGGTCACCCGTGATGCAGCAGACCGCACCACCCGTTACTTCTACGATGCCGATGGCAACCAGACCGGCGTGCTTGATGCAGCCGGCTACCTGACGGTTCACGATTACGACGGGGCAGGGCGGCTAGTCCATACTGCCCGCTATGCCACACCGACAACCGCCAGTCTCCGCGCGAGCGGCAGTCTGGCAGCACTGACGCCCACCACGTCCCATGCCCAGGACCAGCACAGCTGGCAGGTCTACGACAGCCAGAATCGTCTGGTGGGCAGTGTCGACGCTGAGGGCTATCTGACGGAAGTGCGCTATGACGCCGCGGGGCGCAAGGCCAGTGAAACGCGCTATGCCACGGTCACCAACAATCTTCCAGGTGTGGGCGCCACAACCGTACCCACAGCCATCACGACCTTGGAAGGTTTGCGCCCCACCGCTCACAGTGAAGACCGCACCGTCAGCTACGCCTATACCCCCCGTGGTGAGGTCGAGACAGAGACCACCAGCGATGGCACCGTCACCCGCTACACCTACAATGTGGCCGGCAACCTGCTGCGCAAGACCACGGCGGCGAATGACGCCGATCAGCAACGCAGTATTGCGACTGACTACGACAACCTGGGCCGCATCACGCGTGAGCTAAGCGCCCAGGGCGTGAGGCTGACCGAACAGGACACGGACAGCGCCAAAGCCGAACGCAAGCGGCTCGGCTATCCCGAAGTCTTGGCTAACGTGACCGCGGACCAGCTCGATGCATTGCGCAAGCAACACGCCACCACCTATGCCTACGACAATGCCGG
>NZ_JBQXDJ010000176.1:0-1387 GCF_052601015.1 Chitinimonas violaceus
CCGAACTGAGCTAGGAGCTCGGCGGGAATTGCCGGCAATTCCACCGGCTTGGCTTTCGGTTTGCGAGGCATACATTCTCCTTGGGAGCATGATATGCCTTGAACACGAAATTACTGACAGACCCTAAATGACAGTGTGATCAATAGGTTGTCATTGCCAGTTACGCTGGGGAGGGTTGCATACTGGCTATAGCCCAGCTTGTTCTTGTTGGTTGCTCAGTCCACTTGCTCAAACAAGCGCTCATGTAAGTAAAGCAATGTGATGATGTCCCAGCCGCGCGTTTCATCTGCCATGCGCTGCGACCAGTAATGTACCCATTGCATATAGAAAGCCATACGCTCGCCGTTTTCAGCTGCGTAGGCAGCAGAACCCCAGATGCGCTGGTATGCACCTTCGACCGGGTCCGATGAGCTCTTGGCGGCTTTGATCATATCGAAGGTAGAGCGATAGGCTACCCGATCGTTGCTGCGGTCATCTTTCAGCTCGCGTAATAGACGCCAATTCTTGTGCAAGGGGAACAGATTGTTCGATACCTCCGTGCTGCGGTCGCTGTACACGGCGAGCAAGCCTTGTTGCAGGTTATGACCCAATTCGTGGCTTTCACCCCATCCGCGTGGGTTTAACCCCCAGTCTTGGTCGTATGGATTACCTGAACAGCCGTTACCACATTGTGAATAGGCATCTACATTGATATGTTGTGTGTCCGGCACTCGATGGAGCGTGCTCGATGCGCAGTTCCAGCCTTGGTTTGTGCAGAAGGTTTGTACGGCAGTAGGCAAGCTCTTACCAGGCAGAGCGAAGCCTGCTAATTGGTAGGCGTCTTCAAAGAACAGAACACGCAATTCATCCAGGTAGCGATCTATGTCGTTGTTGTAGTCACTTGCTAGAACCTCTTTCATCTTGTCGACCCGGGTATGGATTTCCGTACCCTGCAGTTTGATTTCAGCCCAGTCGAACTGTCCGCTTTTCAATGCAGCGACAAAGGCTGTTTTGCTGCCGCCATTGCTTAAGTCGAGGAAGGGGTGCTGTGCAACACCACGTATGCGTAACTGGACAGTTTGGCCGGCGGCTGCTTCGCTGAACGACAGTTGTAAGGTTCCACCATAAGGGCTGGTGACGTCGATGGCTTGGCCCCGGTTAAGTGCCATTGGCGGGCTGGCCAGAAAACGTGGTCGTGTATAGGTGTCCGCAGTCCAAGCACGGGTAGAACCAGTGCGCTGGGTGTTCAGTCGTAAAGCAACCTTGGCTTTGCCCGCATCGACTAGGGTCTGTTGACGTTTCACATAGGTAGCCATAGAAACCCACAGGCCATGGCAACCATGCTTTCATAGTTCCGTTTCAGTTTGTCGAACCGGAACGCCACTGCACGGTAATGCTTCAGCCTCGC
>NZ_JBQXDJ010000177.1:0-1365 GCF_052601015.1 Chitinimonas violaceus
CGGATTGGATCTGGTTCTACAATCACGAACGCCCTAACATGGCCTTGGGCGGTATTACCCCAATACAGCGGCTGGCCATGGTCGCATAGCGCTACTTCTGACTCCCCTTAAAAATGGGGGGATTACCCGAGGACTGGATTAAGGTCTACGTCAGAGCCGAATACGGCAGCTTGATGACCGGTAAGCCGGTCTATCCGCAGTTCAATAGCCGCCTGCATGTCAGCGAGAAGCCGCTGCGTGCTATTCCAGGTGTACCCATCCTCTTGGGCTGGGATTTTGGTTTAACATCTGCCTGTATCGTCACCCAACTTACCCCGCGCGGGCAGCTACGCATCCTGAAAGAGTTCATCGCAGACAGCATGGGTGTCCAGCAATTCGCCGAGGATGTCGTAATCCCCCAGCTCAGGGCGACGTATCCCGAATGGACGCTCGAATGGGATGAGGACGCACCGGAGTGGAAGCAGATCAAGGGCTGGGGTGATCCTGCTGGCTCAGCAAGGGCGGATACCGACGAGCGAACCTGCTTCCAAGCGCTGAGACAAGCAGGGTTGGAGACGAAACCGACCAGAACCAATGCACCGATAGCGCGTGTAGGTGCGGTAGAGAGCTTCCTGATACGTCTGGTAGACGGTGAGCCAGCATTCTTGATCGACAAGTCCTGCAAGGTACTCATCAAGGGATTCAACGGGGGCTATCAATACCGGAAGATGCTGGTACCGGGCGAGGAACGATTTACTGAGACACCCGACAAGAACCGGTTTTCGCACCCACACGATGCTTTGCAGTACGTAGCACTCGGTCACTTGGGTAATCCTGGTGCAGAACAGAGGGAAAGTAACGGCAGGTCTAAGTCGCGAGATTCACGGAGTTACAAGACGGCGTAGCTGGCTGCTTGATGTGTCACTTGCTAGATCGCAATAAATAGTGAAATCGCCCTTAATCAGAGCAGCCGCTGCCTACTTAAGGAGGATTTAACCTGTTTTTCAGCAGGCGTTACGAACAAACAATAGCGGACTTCCTCAAAGCGGCAGGGAGCCATCGCAAGCGTCGTCACGAGAACGTAAGCGAGGTTGTTTTAGCGTAAAGGATAAGCACTATGTACCCCTGCTGTAGTAAAGCGAAAACATCACTTAACATTTTCTTGCCACTGCTGATGGTAGGAGCCGTACAAGCGGAAGGCTCGCAGTCACGGTCGGGTGAACCAATGGAAATCAGCGGTGACACAAAGCGTTCGAAGCGGGGTCTGTCAGTAATTTCGTGTTCAAGGCATATCATGCTCCCAAGGAGAATGTATGCCTCGCAAACCGAAAGCCAAGCCGGTGGAATTGCCGGCAATTCCCGCCGAGCTCCTAGCTCAGTTCGGCA
>NZ_JBQXDJ010000178.1:0-1315 GCF_052601015.1 Chitinimonas violaceus
TAACTTGATGGCTTCCGCTCGGTATTCCGACGTATAGCTTTGTGTTTCTCTCTTACTCACCGCAGCCTCCTGTTGGCTCAAGTTTACCAATCAGGTGTGTCTACGGAATTCAGGCTACCTCACATTTCGGTGTCGCCGTTATTGTTTTTCATGGGTAATTCCTGTTGATTGTGTTAACCACCTCGTGGAGCACCCGCGTTAGCAGGGGCTCGGCGTGAGGGTTAACTAGTGGGCCTGGTTGTTGTTATTCGCCAGCATAGGCTTGTTCAATGTGGTCTCGCGCCTGTCCCAGGTATCCAATGGCTTTATCTAGCGCTGCTATTTTGTGATTCAAAACCTTGCCTTCTTTGCCCCGTCTCAGGTCATACGGAAGACTGGCCAAGTGGTCCGTCTCTTCGCAATATGCAAAGTCAACAACGCTAAGTAGTGCGGATATCTTTACTGAGGCGGTTACAAGCTTTGCTTTAATTTCTTGGTTCATGACGGGGAGACCTTTTCAAAGCTTTGTTTAAGCAATACGTTGCGAATAAGATTTCCGGCGCGGAGTGCAGTGATAGGTTTAATGCCGAAGGCACGCAGGGTTCGATAGATGCTGTAGTGCATGGCTAGGCTCCTGGCTTAGGCAGATAAGATGTGCGGGCCGCAGCGGTATACGTCGTCATCAATAACCACGTCCCCGGATATCTGCAGGAGTGTGATTGCTATATCCAATTTGCTCCCGGCTTGTGGGCACAAAACGAGAAGCTCGCCCCAAGTGAGGCCAGACTTATGCCGCATTAATGCTTCAAGAACGGCTGAACGGCTTGAATTGATTGTGCAATGGGCATTCATGCGTATTCATTCATCAAGTTCAGGTTGTCCAGCGTCTGCGAGTCGAATGGCTCAAGCGGTAAAAAGTTGTAGGTAATGCCGTTAGGGCACATGGCGGTATAGATTGGTAGTGAACTCCACGACCCCGTGCTGGTTGTTACCCAGTGAAAATCACCAAGCTCGGCCAGGAGCACTTCGTTAGAGCAAAAGCAGGAAATGAAAACATCACATTCGGATAACGCTTTTGGGACAATGACTTGAAAGCAAGTAATCCGCTTTGCTCTTAGTTCTCTGTTAAGTTTTTCGTGCAAATCAATTTGCGCTCTTGCTGCAATAAGGCTTTCCTGCATGCGATTTGAAATGACTTCTTGTCTCTGCAGTGAATCCCCCCGGATAGTGAGGAGGCTCCATTTCTTGAGAGAATGGAGTTATGAAGAAGCCAACCAAGTATTCGCCAGAAGTCAAAGAACGCGCTGTCCGTATGGTTTTTGAACATCGGTCAGAG
>NZ_JBQXDJ010000179.1:0-1229 GCF_052601015.1 Chitinimonas violaceus
CCAGGGGTTACGCATGAAAAAATCCTGTCAGGACTTGCTCCATAAATCCGTTATCCCAGGCTGCCATTTTGCGTCGGCCTCGCAGGCTGTCGCGCGACTTAAGGTGCCGTCGAATCAAGTTGATAGCGATCTTGCGTAGTAAGGCCAGGTTGCGCACGGACGTGCGTTCACGCACACGGCTGTCGTCTTCTCTGAAAGTCACATCAAGTACCCAATGCAAGCTATTCTCGATAGCCCAGTGCTGTCGAATCGCTTTAGCAAGGACCTCTGGCGCGTCTTCGCAGCTTGATAGGAAGTAACGAATCTCGGTTTCAACCTTATCCGAATCCTTGATACTACGGATCGATTCCACCGCCAGAACAGATTTCAGGCCAGGCCAGTCTGTCAAAGGTTCAAGCAGGGTGGCTTCAGGGCAGACAAACATCCGGCGACGCACGAGTCGTCCATGCTTGTCATCGAAAGCATCACAGGCGGGTCTACTGATAGCGCCCGGTTCAAAACAGGTTCTGGCGCAATAGTCGCGCACCGCAGTGAAAATCTTGCGCTGATTACCTTTGAGGGTGACGAGATAGTCGGCACCTCGTTCCATTATTTTGCTGACGATCGCTCTTTGGCAGCCCATGGCATCTAAGGTGACGATACTGTTCTTCAGCACTAGCGCATCAAGTAGCGCTGGTATAGCCGTTATTTCATTCGATTTGTCGCTGACCTGGCACTGCCCGAGTGAGATGCCTTGCTCGCAGGCCCAGGCACTAACGATATGGAGCGGCCCTTGCTCGCGGCGATGGTCAAAGGAACGACGTACCGTTTTGCCATCAATGGCGACAACCTCTCGGTCAAGCGATTGGGCAAATGACTGAGCCCATGAGGTAAAGGCAGCCTCAAAAGCCAGGGGATCGATCAACATGAAGACACGGCGAAACGTATCGTGCGAGGGGATGCCGTTGGGTAACGCTAGAAAGCTGGCAAGCCCTTGGGCTTTGCAGCGACCATAGCGTTCCATGTCTACCCAGCTTTCAGCCCCTGCGATGACCGCACAGACCGCTATAACCAGGATGTCGATTAGCTGATGAGCTACTTTACCTGCACAGCGTGCATCTTTCATTCCGGAAAAATGTTCGACTAATTTTGCTCCCGGCATGCTTATCTCGAAAAGGTGGGGAGACGCCACCAATCGCATCAAGTTCCATGCTGGGCAGCTAACACATGTCACCAAGAACCTTAACTAA
>NZ_JBQXDJ010000180.1:0-1153 GCF_052601015.1 Chitinimonas violaceus
TTCTTTTGCGTGGTTGGAGAAGTGCCGTCGATTGTGGAAGAACTGTGAACGCAAGCTCGACACCAGCTTGCAATTCATTCAGTTTGCCTTTCTGACTCTTCTTCTGCGGAGACTTTGAACAGGTTCTGACAGCGTTGGAACCAGTCTGCCTTACCTCGCTGAATCCTGCCGCTATCCCAAGACTGCAACTGCTTTGGGATAGCCAGCTGGCACCATACTGCGAGCCTTTCTTGCAGAAGGATTTGTGTGATTTTGCTCGTGGGAATGGCCGGCAGGTTCGTATGGCCTGGCGTGGCGAACAGGTTGTGGGCGGTGTTGGCTGGGTGCTGATGGATGTGGTCAGCAATGGTTGCGCTTATGGTGCACCGCTAATAGCTGCAGATGAAGCCGTGGCTGAAAGCTTGGTTGAGAGTCTGTGTACCGAGGTACAGGCAGCTGGGGCAACGCGTGTACGTGTGACTGCCCGAGCGCTCGAACGTGCCAAGCATGCTGTGTTGAAGGCGAAAGGGTTTGTTCCGGTATTTGAGTTTGTCAATTTCGTCCGGCCATTGCGTAGTAAGTCGTCGACGTCAACATTGCCGCAGGGTTTGTACTTGGTACCTCTCGACCAAGTCAATTGGTCTCGTTTACAGGCGTGCTATGCCGACTGCTTTGCAGATGTACCGAATGCGCCGGCACCGACAGTAGAGGCTATGCAAGCCGAGTGGTCTGCAGGTAATTGGCAAGCTGGATGTGTACTGGCTGACGAGACCGGTGAGTATCAGGCATTCTGTCTGGTTGTAAGCAACCATATGGAGGCGGTGGGTATACGTGAGGTGTGGCGTGGCAAAGCGCTTGCACCTGCGATGTATGCCCGGGCTGACGCTGCATTACTAGGGCAAGGTTATCAGGAACTCAAAGCGCTAGTGGCAAGTAGTAACCCGGCCTCGATGCGGCTGCATCAGAAACTGGGTTTTACTGAAGGTGCACCACGCTGGACGACCTATGAGTTGGTGCTGGCTTAGAATCTGTTTAGAGTCTCGTGAGCTAGGGTCTGTTGACGTTTTGACTTCGGTATATTGAAGAAGCGCAGCAAACCCGCAGAATTACGGTTCCTATACTAATCACCCTGCGGGTTTGCTATGCCCCGATTGATGCTCAGTGACGAGCTTTG
>NZ_JBQXDJ010000181.1:0-1142 GCF_052601015.1 Chitinimonas violaceus
TGATGTGGATGTGGGTGACAGTTTGAAGGCAGTGCGAATCGATACACTGCCTGCTGCCGGCGCGCTGAATCTGAATGGCGTTGGAGTACAGGCCGGACAGATAATTGCTGTGGCAAAGCTTAGTGAGTTGGTCTTTACACCGGTTGCGAATGCCAATGGAAACAACTACGCCAACTTCACTTTCTCGGTACAAGATCAGGCAAATACCTTTGACACCGTACCGAATACGATAGTTATCGATGTCACACCAGTCGATGATTTGCCTGTCATCAGCGCGGGCAGCGGCAGTGTGGTCGAGAACACTCAGCCCAGTGCAACTGGCAATCTGTCTGCAACCGATGTGGATAACCCCGGCCTTGCCTTTGTACCGGCAGCTCATTCAGGCCAATACGGCAGCCTGAGCATCGATGCCACAGGCAAGTGGACCTACACCCTGGATAACCGTGCAGAGTTATTGAAAGAGGGAGAAGTCCGCGATGAGTCCTTCACGGTTACGCTTAACGATGGCAGTACTTCAACAGTCAGCATTCATGTCACAGGCACGAACGATGCACCGGTTGTCGCTGCTATTCCAGTGGTGACGACACAGGAAGATGTGCAGGTTTCAGGTACGGTTACCGCGACGGATGTCGATGGCGACACGCTGACCTACAGCAAAGGTAACGATCCTGCCCACGGCATTGTCACGGTTAAGTCCGATGGCACCTGGATTTACACGCCAACCAATGATTACAACGGCACGGACAGTTTTACGGTAACGGTGTCGGATGGCAATGGTGGCGTTACCACATCGACGATCACTATTGATGTCACACCGGCTAACGATGTGCCGGTAGCAACTAACTACCAACACACCACTGAAGAAGATAAACCAGTCTCTGGCTCGGTTACAGCGACGGATGCCGACGGCGATACGCTGACCTACAGCAAAGGTAGTGATCCTGCCCACGGCACTGTCACGGTTAAGCCTGATGGCACCTGGACCTACACGCCAGCCAAGGATTACAGCGGTCCAGACAGCTTTACGGTAACGGTGTCGGACGGCAATGGTGGAGTGACCACATCGGCGATCACTATCGATGTCACACCAGTCGATGATTTGCCGGTCATTAGCGCAGGCAGTGGCCGTGTGGTTGAGAACA
>NZ_JBQXDJ010000182.1:0-1122 GCF_052601015.1 Chitinimonas violaceus
GGGGCTATGCCGCCAAGGATTGGAAGACGGCCATGAACCAATTCGCTATTCTTTACGCGGATCGGTTTATTCGATCATCCGTGTGAATCTCAAACCCGCCTTGAACACGGAAATCCTGACACCCCCGCCGACACTCTTGTCGGCCTTTTGTTTATTTATCAGGTCCCCTAACCTTTCGGACAAGCCACCAAGCTTTCACTACCACTCCCTACATTAATTGAGGCAACCATGCTCCGTCCCATATCAATACTTTGCCTATCACTCCTATGCAGCCTTAGCGTCCTTGCAATCGACCTTAGCCAATTAACCAGCAAAGACGCATCAAGCGGTTTAAAGGAAGCACTGACTACATCTGCCAGCAAAGCCATTAGCCAGCTGGGTAAAACTGATGGCTTCTTCGGCAATGAACAAGTCAAAATTTCTCTACCAGACAACCTTAAGCCCGTAGAGAAAATGCTGCGTAAGTTTGGCATGGGCGACAAAGCAGACGAGCTCGTTCTGACAATGAATCGGGCCGCCGAAAGCGCAGTACAGGAAGCTAAGCCGATTCTCATCAACTCGATAAAAAACATGAGTGTGCAAGACGCCAAAGGCATCATCACTGGCAATGAATCTGCAGCGACAGACTACTTTCGTCGAACCAGTGGCAACGCTATCACAGAAAAATTTCTACCCATCATCAAGAAGTCGACCAGTAAGCTAAAACTAGCAGAGAAATACAATGCCTATGCCGGCCAAGCAGCAAAATTCGGCTTGGTCAAAACTGAAGATGCAAACCTTGATGACTATGTCACGCGCAAAGCTGTGGATGGACTATTCAACATGATTGCAAATGAAGAAAAGAACATACGTACCGACCCGATGGGGCAAGCAAGTAAACTTTTGCAGAAGGTGTTTGGCGCCAAATAGTTAATTAGCTATGGCAACCCAAAAGGCACTGGAATGCGTGGCTGGTTTGGACCATTTCGATATTGTCTGATGCCCTACGGTTTACCTGTAGAAGTTCAGACTTGATCTAATGGAATGGACGCCCCCGCCAACGGCATTACGTCGAAGTGGTTGTGTCAAACAGACCACTCACAAAAGGGGCCTCCACCATGAAGATCACGACTATCGGCATTG
>NZ_JBQXDJ010000183.1:0-1101 GCF_052601015.1 Chitinimonas violaceus
GTTACGCAGCAGCCGCGAGAAGCAGCTGTAGCTGATCATAAGCCGCGCGGGAGGCGTTGATCAGTAACTTGCGGCAAAGCGCGAATGGGTTCTTCTGCGTCTTGACGCTCAAGCATTCAAGCTTGAAGGCTGCGCAAATCGTCATGAACACATGGTTGCTTTGGGTCCGTACCGTTCGCGTAGGTGACTTGGCCAAGCTGGCATTGGACTTGAGTGACTTGTGAAACACCTCCACGGCCCACCGTTTCTTATAGGTCGTGGTGATCGCGTTGTAATCACAACTCAAGTCACTGCAAACCAGATGCAGCGTGGCCGTACTGCCGTCTTTGTGTGTAAAGACTTGGCGCACCAAAAGGACCTCGTACCCTTCGCCCTTGAGGTAGCCGCGAATGCAGCCTAGCTCTGGAAAATTCAGCTCATCTACGCGCGTAAAACGCTTGGCTTTTCGGTCTTGTTCGGTCAAGGCAATCAGTCGGTTGTTCTTGAGCGCCGCAACAAAGTGTTTATCTCTAGATCGGATGAACTCAAAGTTTTCCGATGCCGAGAACCAGCTGTCCATCAGCACATAGCGAAACTTCACGCTGTTGTGCAGGCAGGTCTGAATCATCTGGCGCATCAGCTCGTTTTTGGTCACTTCGCTCATTCGCTTGATTTGACGGGTCTGTACATCGCAATACTGCAGTGGCTTTTTGATCAGCTCAAAGGCCACTGGAATAGATGTCGCGCCGTTATGGTACAAAGCATTGAGCAGGTTGATGCCACGCACATTGCGGCCGCTGGCGTGATCGTAATGCCAACACATCAGTTCGTTTTCATCGGTCCAGGCTTTCTCTTGGATAGTGTCGTCGAAAATCAAAACCGCCTCGTCGTGCTCAATCGAACGCACCATCGATTTGACCTGCCGCCATAAGTCCTTGGAGGTGTAATCGGTCTTGGACAGAAAACGCGTCACCTGGTCGTGGCTCACCGCACCATCTAGCATCGCCGACAGGCCGGTTGCTGTCGCCGCGCCAAACGTGCTGAGCAAATAGTCGGTGTACAAATCGAGTTCTTTGTTCTTCATGGCGACAGGTTATCGTATGCACTGCGTAACATCAGTTA
>NZ_JBQXDJ010000184.1:0-1072 GCF_052601015.1 Chitinimonas violaceus
CGCTGCAGGTTGATGGGCATCAGTGGCGCGTGGCCTACGAACTGCTCCATCGTTTCATCGAAGCACGGCGCACGCCATAAACCCGAAGCGCCTGCCGTGGATAGATGCTGCTCGCCGGGGGTTTACCATATACCCACATTCCAACTTCTACGCTTCGTTCTGCTGGCAGCTGCTCACGACAGATCTTGAACTGGTTCTAATAACCTGTTCAACGTCTCGCGAGCTAGAGTGAGACAAGGCAGAAACAGCCAAGGAAGCGGACACAAGCAGCACTCTATTTATGTCCCCCTACTTCTTTAGCCCTATCCAGGTAATTGAAGGCGCAATAGGCTAAACCTTTATTCCAGCCTCTTTGGAATGATCGTGGATCGAAAGGAAATGGCAGCAGCATCTACTCATAAGGCGACTCGTCATACGAGTTCGACAATAAATGCATCAAAATAATGTCGCTAATTAATCCGCCAGCGACTTGATCGATTTCCATAGGATTCAATACTTGCATTGCTCTCTCCTGTTAGTCATGTCAATAGGATTCGATTCTATTGACTAGGCACGAGTGTAGTTGCGCCAAGATTCTGTAGGCTTTTATTCAGCAGTACTATTGCTATGGTTTTGACGAGGTATCCGTCTGAGTCGAAGCTCACCATCCTGTGTAAGATCGGCCTGCCTACAAATAAAGAGGGAGCAAAATATGGCGACATTGCTTCCACCACCAGTAATTTGCTCAAGTTTCACCACATCCAATTCCTGCATTGCCACACTCCTTTTAGCCATACTAATAAAGCGCTACTGATGAAGGGTGGCGAGTGTAGGTACGGCAAGTAGTGTCGCCCAATGGGCTAAACCCTTATACCTTGAGTAACTTGTCATAGACACGATTTGAATGCTGCGGGCCACATCACGAGAGATCAGCCTGCACCCGCTTCAACCTGGATTTACCAGAGCTGAATCCCCCCGGATAATGAGGAGGCTCCATTTCTTGAGAGAATGGAGTTATGAAGAAGCCAACCAAGTATTCGCCAGAAGTCAAAGAACGCGCTGTCCGTATGGTTTTTGAACATCGGTCAGAGTA
>NZ_JBQXDJ010000185.1:0-1051 GCF_052601015.1 Chitinimonas violaceus
CGGGATGGTCGGCAGCCCAACGATGCGGTAGCAGATGATCAAGGTCGGCAGGCTTGGCCGATGGGTAGCGGGTCAGCACGTCCTTGAGATAGGCGTAAGGATTGACGTCCCGTAGCCTGCACGAATGCACCAGGCTCAGTAACACGGCAGCAGCCTGACCGCCTCGCACCGAACCGGCGAATAGCCAATTACCACGGCCCACGGCAATCGGGCGCAAGGCTTGCTCGCTCAGGTTATTGTCCAGACGTAGCCGCCCGTCCTCCTGGTGGCGTATCAGCGCTGCCCAGTTCCTCAGCGCATAAGCCATCGCTTGTGCCAAGGGCGACTTCGGCAGCAACTGGGGGTGGTGCAGGTCAAGCCAGCATTTGAAGTCGTCGAGCAGCGGACGAGTATCCTGTGCTCGTCTTCGTCGTCGCTCATCGGAGATGAGTTCGCGCAGGGCGTTGTCAGCATGGTAGAGCGCGGCAATGCGGTCGATGGCCTCGTGCGCCAGTCCCCGCTTGGGTGCTAGTTTGGCGATGTCGTAAAACTTGCGCCGCACATGCGCCCAGCAGGCTACCTCGCGGATGGCAGGGTTGGCATAGAGCGCGTCGTAGCCGCTATAGGCGTCAGCCACCAGATAACCGTGCCAGCCCTTGAGCCAGGCTTGTGGGTGCTCGCCGGCACGCGTTTCGCTGAAGTCGTAGGCGGCCAGCCGAGTGTGCGGGTCGACATAGACCCAGGCACGTGCCTGTTTCGTACCACCCTTCTGCGCCAGCGGAACGATGGTGTCATCGGTATGCAGGATGTCACTGTGCCGCACAATCTCGCACAGGCGTGCATGCAGCGGCTTGAGTAGCTCCCCACAGGCCAGCACCCAGTCGCCCAGGGTATTCGGCGAGAGTTCAATGCCATGACGCTTGAGCATGCCGGCTTGGCGGTTGAGCGGCAGATGGTCTGCCCATTTGCTGACGATGATGTGGGCTAGCAGCCCGGGTGCGGCCATGCCCTGTTCAATGGGCTGCAGCGGCAAGGGTGCGACGGCGATCTGGCCTTCACAGGCAGAACAGGC
>NZ_JBQXDJ010000186.1:0-1025 GCF_052601015.1 Chitinimonas violaceus
GGTGACGACGATGTCCTGGGTGGCAGTGCCATCCTCGCTCTTTACCTGCAAGGTATCCGTTACCCGCTCGTTCTCGTTAAGGAACTGAATCTTGCTTGGGTCGACGGCGTAGCTCCACTCACCCGTCTGCTCATTGAACGTAAAGCTGCCATAGGTACCTACCAGGCTGCCGGGCTTTTGAAATACGTCCTGCCCCTGATCAACATCAGCCACAGTCAACACACCCTGCACCCGCTGCAGCAAACTATCTTCTATCACGCTACCTGTAGCAGTCCCGCTGATAGTGGCATCATCGTTGACCCCTGCAACGTTAATGGTCACGGTAGTGGTAGCGCCATCCGACAAAGTCACAGAGAAGACTTCGGTATCACTCTTCCCAGCTGCAAGACCTTGGACAACCGCATCGGCATTGGCCAGCTTGTAAGTCCATTGTCCATCAGCCGCAATCGTCAGACTGCCGTAAAGACCTGTCAGTGTTTCACTCACAAACGTGGCGCCGCCCGATGCAACCAGGGTGCCGGAACCACGCAACGTAGTGTCTTCTTGAACCGAGCCTACGCCTGCTGTTGCACTCTCTTCCGTACCAGTAATGATGATGGTGACATCTGCCCAGGTGCCATCGAGACTCTCGACCGTAAACACTTGGCTTACCGTCTCTCCCGATTGAAGACGTTGCACCTCGGCAGCAGCATTGTTGAGCTCAAACTGCCAGTTGCCGTCTTTACCAACCGTGAACGTGCCATAAGCATTGGTGAGGGTTACAGGTTTCAGCTCCGCCTCTCCGTGGTCAGCATCTGTCACCGTCAGCTTGCCTCGGCTTACGAGCACCCCATCTTCGGTCACCCTGCCTGAATCGCTGTCACCGACTCCCTTGCCGATCACAGCAACGTCATTGGTACCTGTGACATGAATGCTGACTGTTGAAGTACTGCCATCGTTAAGCGTAACCGTGAAGGACTCATCGCGGACTTCTCCCTCTTTCAATAACTCTGCACGGTTATCCAGGGTGTAGGTCCACTTGCCTG
>NZ_JBQXDJ010000187.1:0-1025 GCF_052601015.1 Chitinimonas violaceus
TCGTAGCTCTGGGTATCGACACGCCCATTGACCTGGGTCAGCGTCAGTGTCTTGCCCGCTTCATCGTACTGGCGGGTGATGGTGGTCGCTGGGGCGGCACTGTCCAGGGTGCTGAGCAAGCGGCCCAGGCCGTCATAGCCATGGGTCTGCTGGCGGCCGCTGCCGACTTCCAGCTGGGTCAATACCCGGCCCGACAGGTCGTAAGTGTGGCGAGTGATGGTGGCATCGGTCGCGATACCCACACCTTGCGCATTGACACTGCCGAAGCGGGTGGTGGTGTGTAAACCACCGCGGCCGTCATAGGCATAGTCTTCCCGGCTGACCTGCGCGTTGCTGTGGGCGGTTACCCAGGTGCTCAACTGGGCCAGGGTGGGTGTGGCGTCGATCCCCAGGGCACTGATGTCATACAGCGCCTGGCTGTAAGCCAGCTGGCTGCTGCGTTGCCCAAAGCCGTCGTAACGGTATTCGGTGACCCGCCCGGTGGGGATCAGGACAAAGCGCAGGTTCTGCTTGTCGTCGTACACATAGCGGGTAGTTTGCGCCCCACTGGCCTGGGCGGGACCGGCGCCATCGGGGTCAGTCTGGCGGTAGGTGGTCTCGGCGATCAGCTGATTCAGACTGTCGTAACGCCGATCCACCCGTACGCCGGCACTGTCCTGCTGGCTGAGCAGATTGCCCTGGGTGTCATAGGTGTAAGTGACGCTGTTACCGAGGGCATCGGTCGTCTGGCTCAGGTTGCCGTCGGCATCATAGTTGTAACGCAAGCTCTGTTTGCGTCCCTCGACTTCCGGCCCTTCAACCTGGGTGAAGCGGCCCTGGGTGTCGCAGGTATAACGGGTGGTTTGACCGAGCGGGTCAGTGACCGTGGTGATGCGCTGGGTAGTGTCATAACTGAAGAGGGTGACCTGGCCCAGTGCGTCGGTGAGGCTGGCGAGACGGAAGTCGCCGGAGCTGACTTCCTGGTAGCTGAAGCGCAATGTGCTGCCATCGGTCTGGGTGACCCCCGACAAGCGCTGGCTGCTGCC
>NZ_JBQXDJ010000188.1:0-1025 GCF_052601015.1 Chitinimonas violaceus
GGCAGCAGCCAGCGCTTGTCGGGGGTCACCCAGACCGATGGCAGCACATTGCGCTTCAGCTACCAGGAAGTCAGCTCCGGCGACTTCCGTCTCGCCAGCCTCACCGACGCACTGGGCCAGGTCACCCGCTTCAGTTATGACACTACCCAGCGCATCACCACGGTCACTGACCCGCTCGGTCAAACCACCCGTTATACCTGCGACACCCAGGGCCGCTTCACCCAGGTTGAAGGGCCGGATGTCGAGGGACGCAAACAGAGCTTGCGTTACAACTATGATGCCGACGGCAACCTGAGCCAGACGACCGATGCCCTCGGTAACAGCGTCACTTACACCTATGACGCCCAGGGCAATCTGCTCAGCCAGCAGGACAGCGCCGGGGTACGGGTGGATCGGCGTTACGACCGCCACAACCAGCTGATCGCCGAGACCACTTACCGCCAGACTGACCCCGATGGCGCCGGTACTGCCCAGGCCAGTGGGGCGCAAACTACCCGCTATGTGTACGACGACAAGCAGAACCTGCGTTTTGTCCTGACCCCCACCGGGCGGGTCACCGAATACCGTTACGACGGCTTTGGGCAACGCAGCAGCCAGCTCGGCTACAGCCAGGCGGTGTATGACGTCCGTGCCCTCGGTATCGACGCCACGCCTACGCTGGCCCAGCTGAGCACCTGGGCGACCGCCCACAGCAACGCGCAGGTCAGCCGGGAAGACTATGCCTATGACGGCCGCGGCGGTTTACAGCAGACCACCCGCTTCGCCAGTGCCGATGCCCAGGGCAATGGCATCGCCACGGCAGCCCGCCAGACCCGGACGACCTATGACCTGTCCGGCCGGGTATTGACCCAGCTGGAAGTCGGCAGCGGCCGCCAGCAGACCCATGGCTATGATGGGTTGGGCCGCTTGCTCAGCACCCTGGACAGTGCCGCCCCAGCGACCACCATCACCCGCCAGTACGATGAAGCGGGCAAGACACTGACGCTGACCCAGGTCAATGGGCGTGTCGATACCCAGAGCTACGA
>NZ_JBQXDJ010000189.1:0-1014 GCF_052601015.1 Chitinimonas violaceus
TGTTCCGTCATCAAGGATATGGGTATGCCCCGGAGGACTACTATCAAACGGACTGCTAGGGCCTGCTTACCTATATAACGTACGTATCTCTCTTCTTCTTACTCTTATTTAAATAAAAAAGCCCCCTCAACCCCAGCTGCTGCTTGGGGTTTAGGGGGTTTCTCTTTAGCTGCTGACTGCGGGTTAAACAGCCATAACGCGATTGATCTTGGCCCGCTTCACTAAGCTGTCCATCAAGATAACAAGCGCCTGTTGGTCTTCATCTGGCAAGGCATCCACTTCATGTAGCAAGGCATATAGCTTGGGGTTGTGCACAGCGGGTTCATTCACAGTAGATACACGCCCGGTTAACTCATCAAGCGTGACGTTAAGTACGTCAGCGATCTTGATGATTGTTTCCAATTGAGGAACGAAGCTGCCACGTTCCCAACGGTTATAAGCGCGCGGATTAGTTCCAATTAACTCAGCAAGCCTAGCCTGAGTCAATTTACGTGCTTCCCGCAGTGTCCTAAGTCGTTCCGCAAAAGCGACCATATCGAGCACCACTAAAGGCAAGGAGATGGTTGGCATTGTATGGGTACCTCGAACGTGACACTTTTAAAATAGACACATGTGGATATATCATAGCACCCACTTATGTCGCTTGACAGGTTTTAGAGGGAATTCCGTTTATGGCCCGCATCCCGGACACAGAAATCGAACGCTTGAAGGCCGAGGTGTCATTGGTTCGCCTGATCGAGGCGGATGGCATTACGCTGAACAAGCAAGGGAAGGATTACGCGGCCTGTTGCCCCTTCCATGAAGACGACAAGCCCAGTCTGGTGGTGACACCTAGCAAGAACCTGTTTCATTGCTTTGGCTGCGGCGAAGCAGGTGGCCCCATCGATTGGGTGATGAAACGGCGCAATATCAGCTTCCGGCATGCGGCGGAATGGTTGCGGACGGGCTTAGGGGACCGCAGCCTGGAACCGGTATTAACCCCTTCTTCCTTAGCCGCTTCGCCTGTTGCTGAGT
>NZ_JBQXDJ010000190.1:0-1002 GCF_052601015.1 Chitinimonas violaceus
ACTCAGCAACAGGCGAAGCGGCTAAGGAAGAAGGGGTTAATACCGGTTCCAGGCTGCGGTCCCCTAAGCCCGTCCGCAACCATTCCGCCGCATGCCGGAAGCTGATATTGCGCCGTTTCATCACCCAGTCGATCGGTCCACCCGCTTCGCCACAACCAAAGCAATGGAACAGATTCTTGCCCGGCGTCACTACCAGACTGGGTTTGTCGTCTTCATGGAAGGGGCAACAGGCCGCGTAATCCTTCCCTTGCTTGCGTAGCGTAATGCCATCCGCCTCAATCAGGCGAACCAATGACACCTCGGCCTTCAAGCGTTCGATTTCTGTGTCCGGGATGCGGGCCATAAGCGGGATTTCCTCTAAAACCTGTCAAGTACCATATTGGAGCTTTTTTATTGTTCCTATTATGCTACTATCGGTCAAGTCGTAAAAACGAGGGACTTACACTCATGGCTACTGCAAATTCGTTTGTCCTGCCTATGAGCTTCCCTGATCGCCTATCCTCGCTACGTAAAGAGCAAGGACTGACTCAACAACAGATGGCTGATAAGATCGGCATGCATGTCTCACAGTTAAAACGCTATGAGGCTGGCACGTCACAACCCACCATCGATGTATTTCGTCGCATCGCTCTAGCGCTTAACGTCAGTGCCGATATGCTGCTTTTCGAGCCTGATGAACGAGGCCCCACGGACCGTCTGAAGTTGCAATTCGAGGCAATTTCCAAATTGGATGAGAAGGAACGGGAAGCACTGGAAACCGTTATTACCGGTGTACTGCATATGCATGACGCCAAACGCTGGCAGCAGAACAAATAGCGCGTAATAACTAGCAGCTAAAGAGAAACCCCCTAAACCCCAAGCAGCAGCTGGGGTTCAGGGGGCTTTTTTATTTAAATAAGAGTAAGAAGAAGAGAGATACGTACGTTATATAGGTAAGCAGGCCCTAGCAGTCCGTTTGATAGTAGTCCTCCGGGGCATACCCATATCCTTGATGACGGAACA
>NZ_JBQXDJ010000191.1:0-950 GCF_052601015.1 Chitinimonas violaceus
AGCGGAAGCTTCGATCCGGGAGTACATAGAAATCTTTTACAACCGCCAACGACGCCACTCTCGGCTAGGTAATTTGGCACCGGCGGTGTTTGCAGAAAAATTCAGCAGGCAATTGGTCTGCATTTGAGGTGGGTGTGTCTACGGTTGTCAGGACAGGTCACACATACAGCAATACTACGGATATTTGACTGATGACAACAAGTGGGTGATCTATGGTGTTCGTGGAAATTAACGCGTGGGTGAGGTGCAAAGACTGCAAATCACAGGTGTCCATCTAATGGAGTTGTCTTACAAGTCAGGTGTGCAGTCGTTAGGAACATGCTGCTCATACCGGACATGCGACAGAAAATTCCGCATGATGAGATTGGGGTCTAAGGGACAGTGAGACGGTTATGGAAAGCAGAGGATAACTAGTTCCATTGGAGAGCACCAATCTCAGTTTCCTGATACGCGCTGCCACTCTTGCAGAACTGGACTTGGAGCGTTTAACCCCCTGTTAACTGATTGAATCATTCACGGTAGCGAAGGGTAAAGGTTGTGAACAATACATGCCCGAGGTAGATAGCCTTCCATTGTTTTGTCGAACTGCTTCTAAATTGTGTGATTCACACATCTAATTACAACTTGGCGTTGGCTTCGGCGATTCAGCCATTGAAACAAGAGTCTTTGTACTTGTTGACGGTACTGCCATAAGCTCCTGTTGTTTCCACTTACCCAAAATGGGTGCGTTTCGCGGACATTCCCAAGAGCAAAGTGATCCTAAGGTTACCCGATCCTTGGCGCTTGGCCACATTTGGTTTAGTACATTGGCTCCAAGCCACCGTCTAAGAACCTGTTCAAAGTCTTTTCATCTAGCTCCAGACCGGCGATGCTTGCCCAATGAGAACCCCTTACCCCAGCGATATCAGTCGCGAACAATTCGAAGCCATCCGCCCTTTGCTGGAAAACGC
>NZ_JBQXDJ010000192.1:0-928 GCF_052601015.1 Chitinimonas violaceus
TTTTACAACCGCCAACGACGCCACTCTCGGCTAGGTAATTTGGCACCGGCGGTGTTTGCAGAAAAATTCAGCAGGCAATTGGTCTGCATTTGAAGTGGGTGTGTCTACGGTTGTCAGGACAGGTCATCATGCGCCGCATCGAAATGGGAACCGCCGATATAGCCGGACATAAAATCCGCACGCCGGAGCGTGAGAAAATCGCCTGGATGGTGCCCTACCTTCAACAACGTAACTTTGCGATTGTAAGAAAAAACACCACCGCCGGTGGCAAAGCAGCCTTTCTATCCAACAATCAGCTGCGCATAGCGGTCGGCCGCTCGTTCTCACATGGACCTGGATACGACAGTGTTATTTCCTCGTTAAGGGAACAGGGTCGTGTCATCGAGGTAGCGGACATCAATTCCCTGTACAACATGCTGATTATCCGCCGCGTACAAGCCATCTTTTCACCCGTGCCAGTTTACCGGGGAATGTTGTCCACGCAGCAGCTGGAAAATGAATTCGTTCCTGAAGACTGGGTGCCGGACGATCCGGAAGTCCCTTTAAATCTGATGCTCTCCAAAGTACGCTTTACCGCCGAACAAGCACAACAAGTAAAGGGTATGGTCGAAGCCCTGCAGCACGATGGCACGCTGAAAAAAACGCTTGAGAAGCACCTTGGTACGGCAGATGCCGCCAAGATGCTTATCCCACCTCCCAAAGCCAAGTAATAATCTGAACCCTACAGTACCTATCTGAATAAGACGTAAGCAAGGAATACGATTACTAAATTGATAAAGCTAAGTATGCTTGAAGACAATATGAATCCACCCGGTTTTCGTGGAGGCTCAGTTGTTAGAGACAGGCGAACTGTGCCTGCTCGTTTAGCTGTCGGTAATAAGCTGTCTCCGCTTCTGCTGGTGGCACGTAGCCGATTGAGCTTAGTAAC
>NZ_JBQXDJ010000193.1:0-878 GCF_052601015.1 Chitinimonas violaceus
ACTCTGACCGATGTTCAAAAACCATACGGACAGCGCGTTCTTTGACTTCTGGCGAATACTTGGTTGGCTTCTTCATAACTCCATTCTCTCAAGAAATGGAGCCTCCTCACTATCCGGGGGGATTCAATGCTTCCGGTGCCTTGAGCAAAGCATCACAGCAAGTGGCGATAACCGCTCAGGTGCTGTCTGAAGCCTCTGCCGAGCAGGCTACCGGCATTGAAGAAACCAGTGCTTCCATGGAACAGATGTCTGCGTCCGTTATGCAAAATGCCGACAATGCCATCACCACCAATGATATTGCCAATCAAGCCGCTCAAGAGGCTTCGTATAGCGGCCAAGCCGTTGCAGACACAGTACTGGCAATGAAAAGCATCGCGCAGAAGATCTCGATCATTAATGAAATTGCCTCACAAACCAATCTTCTGGCATTGAATGCCGCCATCAAAGCGGCCCGTGCTGGCAATAACGGCAAGGGGTTCGCCGTTGTAGCCACAGAAGTACGCAATCTGGCTGAACGTAGCCAGTCAGCGGCAAATGAAATCGGCGGGCTTACCGAAACCAGCGTCGACCTGGCTGAACGCGCAGGGAAGGCGTTAATCGATATGGTGCCTTCAATCAACAGGACATCGGGGCTCGTCAATGAAATTGCAGCTGCATCTGGCGAACAATCGACCAGCATCAATCAGATCAAGTCAGCCATCGACCAATTGAGCGACCATACACAACATAACGCCGCCGCAGCAGAAGAATTGGCGGGGGTGTCAGGATTTCCGTGTTCAAGGCGGGTTTGAGATTCACACGGATGATCGAATAAACCGATCCGCGTAAAGAATAGCGAATTGGTTCATGGCCGTCTTCCAATCCTTGGCGGCATAGCC
>NZ_JBQXDJ010000194.1:0-875 GCF_052601015.1 Chitinimonas violaceus
CTAAGAGTGTGTTTTAAAAGTCTCAAACTGTTCCCATGTGTTGGATTTTGACATGGCTAAAAAAGTAGCGGCAGGAGAAAGCGACAGTACCCGACCGATTTAAGCGACAAGAAGTGGAAACGGATTGAACCCTTGCTGCCGGAAGCGAAAAAAGGCGGCCGTCCGCGGCAAGTGAATCTGCGGCAGGTGGTGAATGCACACTTGTATATCACACGAGCCGGTTGTGCCTGGCGCCTATTGCCGCATGACGGCTTTCCCGCTTGGCAAACCGCGTATGGCTATTTTCGCGCTTGGAGTCGAGCTGGCGTCTGGCAACGGATTCACGACACTTTGCGCGCGCAAGTGCGGCGTCGGGCCGGGCGTCACAAGCATCCTACAGCGGGGTGTATCGACAGCCAGAGCGTGAAAACCAGCGCCTCGGCAGGCGTCAAAGGATACGACGCTGGCAAGAAAATTCAAGGACGCAAACGTCACATCTTGGTCGACACCATGGGACTGATCATGGCGGTGCTGGTGACGTCGGCCTGCGTACAGGATCGTAATGGTGCAAAGTGGTTGTTGCAAACATTGACGGGGAGTTGCAAAAAGCTGCGCCGTGTCTGGGTCGATGGTGGCTATCGAGGAGCATTGCTGGAATGGGTCGCTCAGCGCTTTCGCTTCATTTTCGATGTCGTCCTGCGCCCAGACCATGCCAAGGACTTCGTGCTTTTGCCTCGCAGATGGGTCGTCGAACGTACCTTCGCTTGGCTATATCGGTATCGCCGACTCTCCAAGGACTATGAATGCCTCACCCTATCCAGCGAAACATTTATTCATATCGCCATGATCAATTTGATGCTCAACAGATTGGAAAAATAACTTTTAAAACACGCTAT
>NZ_JBQXDJ010000195.1:0-871 GCF_052601015.1 Chitinimonas violaceus
AGAGCGTGTTTTAAAAGTCACGAACAGCCCCATGTGTTCGATTTTGACATGGCTAAAAAAGTAGTCGCAGGAGAGAGCAGCAGTACCCGACCGATTTAAGCGACAAGAAGTGGAAACGGATTGAACCCTTGCTGCCAGAAGCGAAAAAAGGCGGTCGTCCGCGGCAAGTGAATCTGCGGCAGGTGGTAAATGCGCACTTGTATATCACCCGAGCCGGTTGTGCCTGGCGTCTATTGCCGCATGACAGCTTTCCCCCCTGGCAAACAGCGTATGGCTATTTTCGCGCCTGGAGCCAAGCTGGCATCTGGCAACGGATTCACGACACTTTACGCGCACAAGTGCGGCATCAAGCCGGGCGTCACAAGCATCCAACAGCGGGGTGCATCGACAGCCAGAGCGTGAAAACAAGCGCTTTGGCAGGCGTCAAGGGATACGACGCTGGCAAGAAAATTCAAGGACGCAAACGTCACATCTTGGTTGACACCATGGGGCTGATCATGGCCGTGCTGGTGACGTCGGCCAGCGTACAGGATCGCGATGGTGCAAAGTGGCTGTTGCAAACATTGACGGGGAGTTGCAAAAAGTTGCGCCGTGTCTGGGTCGATGGTGGCTACCGAGGAAAATTGCTGGGATGGGTTGCTCAGCGCTTTCGCATCGTTTTCGATGTCGTCCTGCGCCCAGACCATGCCAAGGACTTCGTGCTTTTGCCTCGAAGATGGGTCGTCGAACGTACCTTCGCTTGGCTCTATCGGTATCGTCGACTCTCCAAGGACTATGAATGCCTCACCCTATCCAGCGAAACATTCATTCAAATCGCCATGATCAATTTGATGCTCAACAGACTGGAATAGCAACTTTTAAAACACGCTCT
>NZ_JBQXDJ010000196.1:0-861 GCF_052601015.1 Chitinimonas violaceus
TTGCGCATGCCGCGCATATTGCGCCACGGCACTTGCCTGTGTGCCTGGGCGAACTCGGCATAGCCATCCATCACCTTCGTGACGGCCTCGCCGATGATGATGAGGCTCATGATGACGGCCTGCTGGGTTCGCTTGTCCTCAAGGAAGTCCTCTTTGGCCAAGCCCTCCACGAAGCCGCAGGCATCGGTAGCGGCCTGTTGCATGTGATCCAGGTAGTCGGTCAGTCGGTTTTCGCTCATACCGGTCGCGCCTCCGCGAGTACCTTGGCCCGGAACTTCGGCGGCAGATCGCCGGGTGTCAGCAGATCGACGTGGAGGCCGAGCAGCGATTCCAGCTCGACTTGCAGACCGCCCAGGTCGAACAGCGTCGCGCCAGGCAGCGCATCGACCAGCAGATCGATGTCGCTGCCATCGTGGTCGGTGCCATGCAGCACCGAACCGAAGACGCGCGGGTTCGCAGTGCGGAAGCGGCCTACCGCTTCACGCACTGCGCTTCGCTTCATATCAAGCACAACAGACGGTCGCATGGGCATCCTTTCTTATCGAAACTCGTTGAGATGATATGCAATCAAGAATAAAATTTCAAGAACTATTTTCGAGAATCGCAATGCCTTGATTTCCTGTGCCGCGCCGGTTGCCTTGGCGGGCTTGTCACAAACCTACGTTTTCAAGAAGAAGGAAACCGCATGCCCCGCCGTTCGATCCTGTCCGCCGCCGAGCGGGAAAGCCTGCTGGCGTTGCCGGGCACCAAGGATGATTTGATCCGTCAGTACACGTTCAGCGACACCGACCTGTCCATCATTCGGCAGCGGCGCGGCTCTGCCAACCGGCTGGGCTTCGCCGTGCAGCTTTGCTACCTGCG
>NZ_JBQXDJ010000197.1:0-860 GCF_052601015.1 Chitinimonas violaceus
GACTGACCAAGGTAGTGTCTTCAACCACCACCCCCTTATTACTGTCACCCGCTCCTGCACCAATCACCGCAACATCGTTCAGCCCATTGATCGTCACTACGATATTCTGAGTAGCCGTACCGTCCTTGCTGCGTACCTCCAGCGTGTCTGTTACATGCTGCCCATCACCCAGGAATTGAATCCTGCTGTTGTCGACTGTGTAACTCCACCTGCCATCCGACTCATTAAAGATGAAGTTCCCGTAGGTGCCCGCCAGACTGGCTGGCTTCTGGAACACCGCTTCACCGTCATCCACATCGTGCGCCTGCAACTTACCGGATATCGATGACGCACCGTCTTCCTGTACTTCTCCGGTACTGACGCCGCTGATGCGAGCGTTATCGTTCTTGCCGGTCACCGTCACATCAATGACTTGGCTCACGCTACCGTCGAGACTGGTCACCGTCAGGGTGTCGTGTACTTCCTGGCCTTCGGTCAGCGCCTGTGTTGCTGGATTGTTGTTATCGAGGGTATAGGTCCACCTGCCGGTGTCGGGGTCAAACTTAAACGTCCCATACACGCCATTGGGGCTGCTGGGTGCTTTGAAGTGGCTCTCGTCATGATCCACATCGCGGATCGTCAAAGTGCCGCTTGCTGTGGCAACACCTGCATCGGTATTACCTGCACCACCAGCTTCAATCACCTTGCCGCTGGCATCACCACTAATAACGGGTTTGTCATTAGTGCCGGTGAGGGTGACGACGATGTCCTGGGTGGCAGTGCCATCCTCGCTCTTTACCTGCAAGGTATCCGTTACCCGCTCGTTCTCGTTAAGGAACTGAATCTTGCTTGGGTCGACGGCGTAGCTCCACTCACCCGTC
>NZ_JBQXDJ010000198.1:0-813 GCF_052601015.1 Chitinimonas violaceus
GCTTGTGCCGCATCCAGTCCCGTCAGGCGCCATAGCTGCTGGCTATGCTGTGCCAGGGTGTTCTGGTCCCGGATTTCCTTGGCATCCGCACCGTCGAAGCCCGCCTGTGCTTCATCGACCTCCAACCGGGTACCCGTACCTACCGTCATCGCCAACTGGGCCTGTTGCAGTTGCAACTGGTAGAACTGCTTGTTGGCGGATGTCGCCTGTAGGGCTTCTTTGGCATGCAACACGTCCAGATAGGCTTGCACCACCGATGCCAGCAGTTGCTGCTGGCTGGCCTGCCATTGGCTGTCCGCCTGTTCGCTGGCCAGCACGCCCTTTCGGTAACCCTCAAACTTGCTGACATCGAACAGGGGCAGGCTGAGGTTGGCGCCATAGTTATAGGCAGCCGTCGGGCTGGCACTGACCGGTGTGGTCGGCATGTTGTTGGTGTGCTGGTAGGAGACACTGAACTGCGGCAGCAAACCCGCCAAACCTTGCACTTGCCGTTCTTGCCCAGCACGCAAATCGGCACGGGCTGCGGTGTAGTCGGCGTTGAACTCGCGCGCAGCGCGCCAGGCATCGACCAGATCAAACGCTGCGGCAGGCAATGCGGCGAACACACTCAACAACGATAGATAGGTAAACCCATACTTACTGATTATCACGCTCATACTTCTCACAAAACGGGTCACCGTCGCTAAAGGCGCGACGGCAGCCTCTATTCACTTAACGTTCTTTGATGGCTTCGCTGAACACTTCTTTGATGGGCGACAGCAGGTAGTCGATGACACGACGACTGTCCGTCTTGATTTCCGCAGTGACCGCCAT
>NZ_JBQXDJ010000199.1:0-812 GCF_052601015.1 Chitinimonas violaceus
CCCGCCAGCACGCGTTCCCCAGCCTTCCGGCTCTTCACGTAGACGTTGCAGTCGTCGGCATAGCGTGCGAAGCAGTGGCCTCGCCGTTCCAACTCCCGGTCCACTTCGTCCAGCAGGATGTTCGCCAGTAACGGCGATAGTGGGCCGCCTTGTGGCGTCCCTTCATGCCGCTCCAGCTTCACCCCACCATCCAGGATACCCGCCTGCAAGTACCGCCGGATCAGGCGAAGTACTGCCTTGTCCGAGATACGCTTGGCCAGTCGGTCCATCAGAATGTCGTGGTTCACCCGGTCGAAGAACTGTGCCAGGTCCACGTCCACCACGATCCGCCTACCCGACTGCACATAGCGTTGCGCCGCCAGTACTGCTTGGTGCGCTCGCCGCCCCGGCCTAAAACCGTAGCTGTGTTCTGAGAACGTCGGATCAATTAGCGGTTGCAACACTTGCAGCAGCGCCTGCTGAATCAGCCGGTCCGTCACCGTCGGGATACCCAGCTCCCGCAGACCACCATCCGGTTTCGGTATCTGAACCCGGCGCACCGGCAGTGGCCGATAGCTCCCGTTCAGCAACTGATCCCGTACCTGCGGCCATGCCGTTTGCAGCATGCCCTTGGTGGCTTCTATGTCCAGACCATCTACACCAGCGCTACCGCCGTTCGCTTTGACGCGCTTCCACGCTTGTATCAGATTCTCCCGCGCCAGAGCCCGTTCCAGCAGCCCCGGCCCTGAGCCGTCTTGCCCTTGCTGCGCCAGTCGTGCTTCATCACGCGCTGCTTTAGGCTTGGCTTCACCTCGCCCGCCAGCAGTTCGCCC
>NZ_JBQXDJ010000200.1:0-812 GCF_052601015.1 Chitinimonas violaceus
AGCAATATTGACTCCCTCGGTCCGAATGCAGCATCAATCCTGCTTCTGGCCGTTTCCACTTTATCGCCTTCCACAACGCCTGACTGACCAAGTCTTGTGTCATTCGAGCACCCATCGCATAACCCACTATCTCGCAGGTAAACACATCCTTGATGCCCGCCAGATAGTGCCAACCCTCATCTGTTTGGAGGTAAGTAATATCGCTCACCCAGACCTGCTTTGGACCCGTCGGTTCGAAGGTCTGGTTCAGCAGGTTAGCGGCAACGGGCAAGCGGTGAGTTGAATGGGTTGTGGTCTTGAACTGCCGTTGCTGGATGCAGCAGATACCGTCTTCGCGACGGAGGCGCGCGATCCGGTACCGACCCGCCACTATGCCCTCGGCAGCCAGTTCGGTTTGCAAGCGCCTTGCACTGTAGGTTCGGCGTGTTTTGTTGTGTGCCGCACGGATTGCCACTCGCAACCATTCGTTCTCCTGAGCCCGTCGACTAGGTGGACGTTTAAGCCAGGCATAGAAACCACCACGAGAAACGGCCAGTGTCCGACACAACCACTTTACCGGGTAAACCTGTCGCCATTGCTTCACGAACGCGTACCGGGCAGTGACTCCCTGGCAAAGTACGCCGTCGCTTTTTTTAGGATGTCCCGCTCCATCCTGGCTTCGGCAAGCTCCCGACGCAGTTGCCGAACCTCCGCAGCCAATTCGACAGCGCTCTGCATGCCTGCACCAGAAACACTTGCTGTCTTGCCTTTACGCGCTTGGGTCACCCAGTAAGCCAAGGTGCCCTGATTCATATTCAATCGTGTTGCTGCTT
>NZ_JBQXDJ010000201.1:0-781 GCF_052601015.1 Chitinimonas violaceus
GGGTGACCTGGCCCAGTGCGTCGGTGAGGCTGGCGAGACGGAAGTCGCCGGAGCTGACTTCCTGGTAGCTGAAGCGCAATGTGCTGCCATCGGTCTGGGTGACCCCCGACAAGCGCTGGCTGCTGCCGTCGTACTCATACTTGATCGTATAGACCTTGCCATCGGTGACACTGTTGTCGTCGGGGCTGAGATCGATACGGACGTCGCTGAGACGGTTAGCGCTGTCGTACTGGTAATGGGTACGACTGACCGAGGTGCCATCGGCCCGGGTCAGCTTCTCCTGGCTGAGATTACGGCCCGCGTAGACGTACTCAACCTTGTCCCCATTGGCGAGGGTAGCGTTGACCAACAGGCCGTTGTCGAACCGGTAGGCGATGGCATTGCCAGCTGGGTCCTTGACCTGGTTGAGGCGGAAAACCGCCCCATCGGCGGCATAGCGCTCCTGCAGACGTGTACTGCCCTCCGTCCAGGTCCAGGCGCTGCCGTCCCAGCTGAGGCTGTCGTGGGCACCGTCACCATCGGTACTGGTGTAGCGTCCATTGGCGAAGGTAAAGGTCTGTACGCTGCCATCGGCGCTGACGCGCTCGATTGTGCTGCCGGCGGTGTTGACGGTGCCGGTGAGATTGCGCAGCAGGCGGTAACCGCCGAGCCACCAGGCATCGCCGTTGTCGTCGGTGAGCTTGGCCTGGCTGTTGTAGGTACGAAGAACATCGGCGTCGACACCACGCCCGACCAGCAACTCATCACGTCGTTGCAACACCAGATTACCGTGGGCGACATT
>NZ_JBQXDJ010000202.1:0-777 GCF_052601015.1 Chitinimonas violaceus
GATTGGATCTGGTTCTACAATCACGAACGCCCTAACATGGCCTTGGGCGGTATTACCCCAATACAGCGGCTGGCCATGGTCGCATAGCGCTACTTCTGACTCCCCTTAAAAATGGGGGGATTACCGTAGGCTGCGTTGGGTAGCGGGCTAAATTGGCTAGCACAGAATGGGGCGGTTGCACCATTAAAAAGCCAAAGATCTGGTGAACAACAAATCACCTCATTAGCAGGTCTTTTGCTGAAGACATATTTGCATAGAATATCCCAGTCAATCCCAAGAACTTGTAATGAGCTGCGCCCTTCACAGTGATCTAACCAAGATGGAGCTTCTGCCTCATAGTTGGATGAATAAGGAAAGTTCTTTGGATTAACTGGCCATGGCTCGATGAGTAGAATAGATGAGGTTTGGACGTAAAATGACATCGTTAACCTGTCTAAATAATCAAAACTTTGAACTGGCTGCTATTTGGAAAACAAGACAAAATTGTCTTGATATTCTGTTGCTTAAAGAAACTGTTCAGGATGGAATTGGCTTTCATTGCTGCATATCCCACTGCCAAATTGTTGCGCCATATCCTGATTCAATTTCAGGCATGGTTTCGCCATGTTTAAATAAACGGCGTGAATTGGTCTTAGCAGGCGTGAACCAATGGGCACCTCGAATAATCCGACTTTTTGACATTACAGCGGCGTAAGTCGACCTTGCGTTGCTTCCAGACAGCCCGTTCCGGAACTTATCACTCGTCTTGCATCGCTTTCTCTCCCGAATTGGCCATTT
>NZ_JBQXDJ010000203.1:0-771 GCF_052601015.1 Chitinimonas violaceus
ACTGGCTGTCGAGTAGTTCACTGCTGATTTAACCCACCGACGTCACCCTTTTTAAACGACCTCAACAGGCCGTAAGGGGGTCGGCTTGCCCAAAGAAACCGATGGAAACTGTTGCTTACCACGTAGAAACCGACGCCGAATGGCTGGCTGCCAACTGTGCGCCCAGCCTACGCAAGTCAGCCCGTCGTGAACGCAAGCATCAGCTACGCAGCATCCCCGAACGTGAATGGGAGGCCGCACGCCATGAAGACCATGATGCGCTGGGTCAGCGCGTCAGCCACTGGTTACAACAACCTGCGGGCTCAGTGGATCTCATCAACTTGTCCGAGCGGCTGGATAAATACCTCGGCCACCCGTCCATCCCGTTGATTGACGTGTGCCGCCTGGGTGAAGACGGCGCAGCCCTGTGCGATAAGCTGCATACGTGGCTATCGCCTGAAGACACCGCCGCCATGATCGCCCCACGCTTTGACGTCCGCCTGCCGCAGGCTGGCAGACAGGGCGTGACCATGGAAGGGATTGGTAAACGCCTGGAAGACGGCAGGGTATGGAAACGCAATCTGGTGCGCCGCCACCTGCAAACCTTGGAACAAGGCCGCATCAGCGCGGGCCAAGTACGCCGGGGGGCCGATACCTATGTCTCACAACAAACCCTCTCCCTGCTGCAAACCAAATGGAAAGACCAGACCGAAGCCCTACGCCATGCGCTAGCCACCAGCAACGAAGGCGATGAAGTCTCGTTGTTCGATATGCAGCAAAGCAGCGTCGCCA
>NZ_JBQXDJ010000204.1:0-771 GCF_052601015.1 Chitinimonas violaceus
ACTGGCTGTCGAGTAGTTCACTGCTGATTTAACCCACCGACGTCACCCTTTTTAAACGACCTCAACAGGCCGTAAGGGGGTCGGCTTGCCCAAAGAAACCGATGGAAACTGTTGCTTACCACGTAGAGACCGATGCCGAATGGCTGGCTGCCAACTGTGCGCCCAGCCTGCGCAAGGCCGCTCGCCGTGAACGCAAGCATCAGCTACGCAGCATTCCTGAACGTGAATGGGAAGCCGCACGCCATGAAGACCATGATGCGCTGGGTCAGCGTGTCAGCCACTGGCTACAACAGCCTGCGGGGTCGGTGGATCTGATTAACCTGTCTGAGCGGCTAGATAAATACCTGGGTCACCCATCCACGCCCTTGATTGACGTGTGCCGCCTGGGTGAAGACGGCGCAGCCCTGTGCGATAAGCTGCATACGTGGCTATCGCCTGAAGACACTGCCGCCATGATCGCCCCACGCTTTGACGTCCGCCTGCCACAAGCCGGCAGACAGGGCGTGACCATGGAAGGGATTGGTAAACGCCTGGAAGACGGCAGGGTATGGAAACGCAACCTCGTCCGCCGCCACCTGCAAACCTTGGAACAAGGCCGCATCAGCGCGGGCCAAGTACGCCGGGGGGCCGATACCTATGTCTCGCAACAAACCCTCTCCCTGCTGCAAACCAAATGGAAAGACCAGACCGAAGCCCTACGCCATGCGCTAGCCACCAGCAACGAAGGCGATGAAGTCTCGTTGTTCGATATGCAGCAAAGCAGCGTCGCCA
>NZ_JBQXDJ010000205.1:0-754 GCF_052601015.1 Chitinimonas violaceus
CGACTTCAAATGCTGGCTCGACTTGCACCACCCTCAGTTGCTGCCGAAGTCGCCCTTGGCGCAAGCGATGGCTTATGCGCTGAGGAACTGGGCAGCGCTGATACGCCACCAGGAGGACGGGCGGCTACGCCTAGACAATAACCTGAGCGAGCAAGCCTTGCGCCCGATTGCCGTGGGCCGTGGTAATTGGCTATTCACCGGTTCGGTGCGAGGCGGTCAGGCTGCTGCCGTGTTACTGAGCCTGGTACATTCGTGCAGGCTACGGGACGTCAATCCCTACGCCTATCTCAAGGACGTGCTGACCCGCTACCCATCGGCCAAGCCTGCCGACCTTGATCATCTGCTACCACATCGTTGGGCAGCCCGCGCTGCCGATCATCCCGCCATCCCTTGTTGAATCGCCCCCCTCCATGGACTTCAGTGCACTTCTTAAAGCCTTGAACGAGGCATCCGGGTTCGAACTGTTCCGCCTTCGCGTTGCCATTGACCGTGCACTGGAACAGCCGCACTGGCAGGTTGCGATTCAGCGCCAATTGCACATTGGGCAGATGATAGAGTTCTTCGATGGTCAGGAAAATCGCCTGCGCACCGGGCGGCTCGTGGAAATGCGCCGCAAACAAGCCGTCGTAGAGTTGGATGAGCCTACGCGTGTCCGTTGGCAGATTCCCTACGTATCGATCAACGTAGACGGCCTGGACGTAACCATCCGCGAACAGCCCAAACGCGGGCTGGGTCGAAACGAAGTCGCCATCGG
>NZ_JBQXDJ010000206.1:0-745 GCF_052601015.1 Chitinimonas violaceus
GTATGGCGCTCCCGGACACGAAGATAGGCGCGCAGCTCGGCAATGTCGCGGCCCGGCCTAAAGCTCGCACGCAGCAGACCACACGCATGCAAGCGCTGTAACCATTGTGCATCGTTGACGTCACTTTTTCGGCCAGGGACGGCACGCGCCTCGCGTGCATTCGCCAGGACGACATCAAGGCCGTGCGACTCTAATACTTCATAGGCAGCAACCCAGTAAACCCCGGTGGACTCCATCACCACAGTTTTGGTGCCGGTGGCCACCAACCAAGCCGCCATGCGTTGCAGGTCGCTGGTAAATGCCTGGAAAGTTTGTACAGGTTCGTCGCACAGATCGGGGCTGACGGCGACAACATGGAACCGCAAGCCAATGTCGATGCCCGCGGCGAAGGGATGAATGATCGGCAAGCCGCTCGGCTTGGATCTGGTTTTGTCTTTGGGCATGAGCCACCTCCTGGGTCGTCAGACGCAGGACGGGGACTCGGATAAAATCAACTTCCTAAACGGGGTCGCCCAAGGACGCCACCACAAACGGGTCCGCAGCTTCCCCTGGGCCAGGTTTTTTGACGGGGGTTCATACCGCCAAGAAGCAAACGGCCACAGTCCTTGCGTGCATCCAGTGTACGTCTCAGAGTGTTTCTAATCACAAGGGACGCGGTGCGCCGTGTGGGCGGTTTTTAAGGATGTCCCGTTCCATCCGGGCCTCGGCCAGCTCCCGACGCAGCTCCCGGTTCTCCGCAGCCAAT
>NZ_JBQXDJ010000207.1:0-707 GCF_052601015.1 Chitinimonas violaceus
CTTGGCAGAGGCGATCAAACGGAATCACCCAGTAGCCTTCTGTGCCTTGCCGCTTGGCAAACTCAATGCCGTTGTCTGTCAAGATCGTGTGAATGGTGTAAGGCACAGTGGCAATCAAGCCAGACAGGAAATCTCTTGCCACCAAGCGTGTTGCCCTGGGATGAAGCTCAACGTAGGCCAGTTTTGACGTCCGATCGATGGCGACAAAGAGATACAGCCGTCCTTCGTCAGTTTGGATTTCGGCGATGTCGAGATGAAAGTAGCCGATGGGGTATGACTTGAACGACTTCTTCTGCGGCTTATCGCCCTCAACTTCGGGTAGTCGGGAGATGCCATGACGCTGCAAGCAGCGATGCAAGGCAGAGCGGGTCAAATGCGGCATGCTGGGTTGGAGCGCGTACAAGCAGTCGTCCAAAGGCAGCAAGGTGTACTTCCGGAAGGCAACGATGGCGGCTTCTTCCTCCTGGGTCAGCACCGTCGAACGGGCTACCTTCGGCCCCATGGGTGCATCGTGCGTAAATGAGCGAGCCCGCCATTTTGCAATGGTCTTGGGATTCACTCCGTGCAGCTTGGCCAGTGCGCTCAGGCTCGCTTGACTATGTTGTATCGCGCGACGGGTTGCCGGTGTCGTTGTGGCGCTTCCATGTAGAACCTGTCCCATAGCTCATCCTTTCGTAGCTGGCTAAAGATTAGACCAGCATACTGTG
>NZ_JBQXDJ010000208.1:0-671 GCF_052601015.1 Chitinimonas violaceus
AGTTGGTAGCGTCACCGAAGATGCCGCCACCCCGACCTTGACCGACAGCGGCACGCTCACCATCAGTGATGCGGATACAGGTCAAGCCAGCTTCCAGACGACAGGCATCACAGCCAGTGCGGGTGCATTGGGTAGTTTGAGCATCACCAGTGCCGGGACCTGGACTTACAACGTAGCCAACAGTGCGGTGCAATACCTCAAGGCAGGTGAGACCAAGCTGGAAACGTTCACGGTGCTGTCGACAGATGGTACGCCACATGAGATCAAGGTCACGATCACGGGTACCAATGACACAGCTGTTATCAGTGGCGTCAGTACCGGAGAAGTACAGGAAGACGGTGCGTTATCGATATCCGGCAAGCTGCAGGTGCACGATGTGGATAACGGAGAAGCCGTGTTCCAGAAGCCAGCCAGTCTGACGGGTACCTACGGGAACTTCACCTTTAACGATTTGAATGGCCAGTGGAGTTACACAGCCGACAACAGCAAGATTCAATTCCTGGGTGATAGGGAGCAGGTAACAGAAACCCTGGTGGTGCACAGTAAGGACGGTACGGCTACTCAGAATATCGTAGTGACGATCAATGGGCTGAACGATGTTGCGGTGATTGGTGCAGGAGCGGGTGACAGTAATAAGGGGGTGGTGGTTGAAGACACTACCTTGGTCAGTC
>NZ_JBQXDJ010000209.1:0-670 GCF_052601015.1 Chitinimonas violaceus
AAGGTCTGGCAACAACTTCAGCGTGAGGCGGTTTCGGTAGCCAGATGTACCGTTGAACGACTCATGAGGCGTCATGGGCTGCGTGGCGTCATTCGAGGGAAAGTCCTACGAACGACTGTGTCCGATGCCTCCACTCCCTGCCCACAAGACAAGGTAAATCGGCAGTTCCAGGCTGAACGGCCAAATCAGCTGTGGTTGTCAGATTTCACCTACGTGTCTACCTGGCAAGGTTTCGTCTATGTCGCCTTTGTGATCGATGCCTTTGCCCGACGTATTGTGGGTTGGCGAGTGAGTCGTTCCATGCATACCGATTTTGTACTGGATGCCTTGGAGCAGGCGTTGTATGCCAGACAACCGGAGCGAGATGAAGCGCTCATCCATCATAGTGATCGCGGGTCGCAGTATGTCTCCATCCGCTATAGCGAACGCCTGGCAGAGGCAGGCATTGAGCCTTCGGTGGGAAGCAAGGGCGATAGCTATGATAACGCCCTGGCAGAGACCATCAATGGTCTGTACAAAGCGGAAGTGATTCATCGACGGGCGTCCTGGAAAACGCGGGAAGCGGTCGAACTGGCCACGTTGGAGTGGGTTGCGTGGTACAACCACCATCGGTTACTAAGCTCAATCGGCTACGTGCCACCAGCAGAAGCGGAGACAGCTTATTACCGAC
>NZ_JBQXDJ010000210.1:0-647 GCF_052601015.1 Chitinimonas violaceus
CCATGCTTTCATAGTTCCGTTTCAGTTTGTCGAACCGGAACGCCACTGCACGGTAATGCTTCAGCCTCGCAAAGGCGTTCTCGACCAAATGCCGGTAGCGATACAACCACTTATCCAAATCGGCATTTCCTTTCACCGAGTTGCGCTTTCTGGGAATCACGGGTCGAGCGCCCTGCGCTTTAATCTGTTCGCGAATACGCTCACTGTCATAGCCCTTGTCCGCCACGAAGACCTCAGCAGACGGCAGTTGTGCTATCAGTTCAGGTGCCTGCGTACAGTCGTTGACCTCTCCACCGGTGATCTCGAAAGCCACCGGCAAACCATGCGCGTCGACCGCCAGATGAATTTTGCTTGTATTGCCAGCCCGGCTTTTGCCGATGGCTTCAGCATGATCGCTGGCAGCACCGGCACTGTGCTGATGGGCCTTCACATAGGTGCCGTCGATGAATACCCATTCGAAGTCGGGTTCCTCTACCAGGACTTTGAAAGCTTTGAGCCACTTGCCAGCAAGCGACCAAGCATTGAAGCGTTTGTAGATGGTGTTCCAGCCGCCAAAAGCACTGGGCAGATCTCGCCATGGACAGCCCACGCGCATCCGGTAGAGCATTCCCTCAACGGTCATTCGCAGATACGGCTTGTGGTAAATG
>NZ_JBQXDJ010000211.1:0-627 GCF_052601015.1 Chitinimonas violaceus
TAACATTTCCATGGTGATCACCCTTTCTCTCCTGCCTAGAAATTAGGCAGGGCAAGTAGAACACCTGGGTCAGTTTTGAATCGGCACTAGCACTTTGGCTGGGTCAGTTTTCGGTCAGCCGCAACATCAACATTCATCTACGCTTCGAAAAAGCCCGTCTCTGCGCCTGATAAAAGTATGAGTAGACACGCGCGCTACCATTTTTCCTAAACCAGCCTCCCAGACGCAAAAACCGACCAACTGCGATGGTCTGATGCGTTTGCTTTCAACACAGCTCATCTTTTTTCATTCGCCCACTAAACATTCGTACGCGTCGATAGGACACCTTGTCCGATGAAGGTTGCTGCGTTTCATGGCGGCCTGCTTATTTTCAGGGTGTACAGATGGTGGCAATCGTTGCAGGGCAGGATACGGGTTTATTTCAGGGCAGTCTGGCGCCACGCTTAGGGGCTGGGCAGTCCGCCAAGACGTTAGGGCAGGCTGGCGAAGGTGTCTTCGTCAATGTCGCCCACGGTAATCTGGTGTTGCAACGACGTGATGAGTTGCTGGTCGGGCGTGGTGTCGACGCCGATGTTCTTCGTACCTACAACAGCCAGGCCAAGCTCACCGACGACAACGGCGATGCCT
>NZ_JBQXDJ010000212.1:0-619 GCF_052601015.1 Chitinimonas violaceus
TGCTGCTTTGCGGGTTTCGAATTGGGGGACAGTAGGAATGGAAAGAGAAACGGCCGCCACGGCGGCCGTTTCTGATTGAGATGAACTTATGCAGGTAAGCCGCAGGACATCAGACAATATCGAGATGATCTAGCCCTGCCAGTAATCAGGTAACTAGCCCTACTAGCTTCAAGTTACTGCGACACATTTTGCTGTAGTTCATGTAAGGCATTCATCGCTTCTTCAGCGCGCCCAATAGGAACAAACAAGTGGTCATGAAAAGCGCCAGCCATGATGTTGCAAGCAATATTGCGCACTGCTAACGCTTGAGAAACTGCCGCCGTCAGGCCAACTGCAGCCAAATCAGAATGGACAGTTAGCGTGATCCAAGCTGCAGCAAACAACACGGTAAGATTGTTTTGCTGAGCAACTTTTTCTTCCACCACCAAGGTCCATCCTTCTCTTTCCTTGAAGCTAGCAATGGCAGGGAGGCCATCGGGATTTCGCTGTAGACCTAGGGTCTGTTGACGTTTTGACTTCGGTATATTGAAGAAGCGCAGCAAACCCGCAGAATTACGGTTCCTATACCAATCACCCTGCGGGTTTGCTATGCCCCGATTGATGCTCAGTGACGAGCTTT
>NZ_JBQXDJ010000213.1:0-616 GCF_052601015.1 Chitinimonas violaceus
TTAATGCCTGTGTCAGCAGGCTACCGTCCTTACGGGGTTCACTCCAGATGCTGAAGTAGGCGTGGACGGTACGCCACTTTGGGAACTCGCTGGGCAACATGCGCCACTGGCAGCCACTCTTGAGTAGATAGAGGACGGCACAAAATACGTCGTATAGGTCGACTCGGCGAGGACAGGTTTTCTTACGGGCACTTTCCAGCAGTGGGCGAATGGTTTCAAATTGTTCGCGACTGATATCGCTGGGGTAAGGGGTTCTCATTGGGCAAGCATCGCCGGTTTGGGGCTAGATGAAAAGACTTTGAACAGGTTCTAAGAGCCTGTCTAAAGTCTCGCGAGCTAGAGCAAGACAAGGCGAAAACACCCAAGGAAGCAGAGTCTACAAGTGGTCAATGAGCATTCCGAGGGCGTTTTCAACGCGTTATCGCTGACGCACAGCAGACTTTGAACTGGTTCTTAGAACCTGTTCAAAGTCTTTTCATCTAGCCCCAAACCGGCGATGCTTGCCCAATGAGAACCCCTTACCCCAGCGATATCAGTCGCGAACAATTCGAAGCCATCCGCCCTTTGCTGGAAAACGCCCGTAAAAAAACCAGTCCTCGCCGAGTCGACCTATACG
>NZ_JBQXDJ010000214.1:0-596 GCF_052601015.1 Chitinimonas violaceus
CTTTTGCGTGGTTGGAGAAGTGCCGTCGATTGTGGAAGAACTGTGAACGCAAGCTCGACACCAGCTTGCAATTCATTCAGTTTGCCTTTCTGACTCTTCTTCTGCGGAGACTTTGAACAGGTTCTAACGGATCGCTGTAATTCAGTGGGTCACCACCCACATAGCCGTATATTTTTATAAGTCTTTAAAGTTGGATACTAAAAATCCTCTTGCCGTTTAATTTTTGTATTGGAAAATGAAATTGTAAGAACAAATACTCCTCCAACCACAACGGGCAAGAACAATTGAACTACATCATACAAAGTGAATTTTTGGAATAAAAGCTTTAGGCTATCCACAAATGATTCAGTAACAGGTAATGCAACGGGTCTGTCAGTAATTTCGTGTTCAAGGCATATCATGCTCCCAAGGAGAATGTATGCCTCGCAAACCGAAAGCCAAGCCGGTGGAATTGCCGGCAATTCCCGCTGAGCTCCTAGCTCAGTTCGGCAACGGACCCATGACCGCGGAGGCCATCAATACCGCTACGGCGGCCCTGAAGAAAGCCTTGATCGAACGGGCACTGGGGGCCGAGATGAACCACCATCTTGGCTATC
>NZ_JBQXDJ010000215.1:0-584 GCF_052601015.1 Chitinimonas violaceus
CTTCGACGCCTGTATGCGAAGCTGCATCTACAGGTGAATGAAGGCAAGACAGCGGTAGCCTCGGTGTTCGGGCGTAAATTCCTGGGTTTCACCCTGTGGGTTGGGCGCGGTGGCGAGGTGAAGCGTAAGGTCGCCAAGAAGGCGCTGGAGAACTACAAACAGCGCGTTCGGGAAATGACGCGACGTAGTGGTGGCCGCAGCCTGGGACAGGTAATCGACAAACTGAAAGCGTATATCCCTGGCTGGAAGGGTTATTTCCAACTGGCGCAGACGCCGATGGTGTTTCGAGAGCTGGACGAATGGCTGCGTCACCGACTGCGCACCCTGCATCTGAAACATTGGAAGCGGGGCAGGACCATGTATCGGGAGCTGAAAGCGCTTGGGGTGAGCGAAACGGACGCGACGAGGATAGCCAGCAATGGCAGAGGCTGGTGGCGTAATGGCTACGGCGTGCTGAATCGTGCGCTGCCGATCGCCTATTTCGACCGCCTGGGAGTTCCAAGACTCGCCTAACCTCAACTTCTCGAACCGCCCGGTGCGGACCCGCATGCCGGGTGGTGTGGCAGGGGTCGGCCAAGTAATCT
>NZ_JBQXDJ010000216.1:0-556 GCF_052601015.1 Chitinimonas violaceus
AGCACATCCCCGAAGATAGATTTCCCGGTCGCAAGTTGTCGTACTAAAACCCTTCAAACCTAGACGCCATGCGGCTTTTAACGCATCGATAGGCTCAACAATACCCACTAAACAGGAATTTTTTCCAGGCGCTGTTTTAAAGAACACAGCCAAGTTGCCTTGGCGAAGGGGGCGGATTTTGACACAAGAAACCCGCAGATAAGCTGCGGGTTAGGGGAAACGAGCGGGGGTATCAGACTAGCGGCAAGCGGCTAAGGGGAAGGGAAGAGGCAAGGCAAATCCGGCAACGCTCAGTCATCCAGGCAATAGTGCTTCAGCACCTCTTCCAGCCTCATCCCCTGCGTTTTACCCGCCCTCAAATCGGTCAACCGCTGTTTGGCTTCATAGAAGTCTTCCAACGCCTCTAAATGCGTCAGAATCGCTTCCCGGGCATAGAACGTCTTCGTGCGTCCCGTGGTTTTCGATAACGTTTCCAGCCTGTTTTCAATGTCCGCAGGGAGTCGGATGGTCAGCACAATGGCCTCCTTTGGTTCAGTTTTTATAGGGAATAAGGGGA
>NZ_JBQXDJ010000217.1:0-540 GCF_052601015.1 Chitinimonas violaceus
TTGATACGCAAATTGAGCTCAAGCTCGCGATAGATCCGATACACCCGCTTATGATTCCAACGGTACCCCTTCACGTTGCGCAGATACAAAAAGCATAGGCCGAAGCCCCAGTTGCGCTGGCTGTGCGTCAGGCGGATCAAGTGATCGGCGATCTCAGTATTCTGGGCTGAGCACTTCGCCTGGTAGCGGTAACAGGTTTCGCTGATCCCAAACGCCGCACACGCTACGCGTATGCTTGCACTGCGGTGTTGTACAGCTCGGTGTGCCATCTCACGCCGACGAGATGGCTTCACCACTTTTTTTCGAGGGCTTCCTTGACGATCTCCGCCTTCAGCCGTTCTTCCGCATACATCTTCTTCAGCCGAACGTTCTCAGTTTCGAGCTCCTTGAGTCGTGCCATCAGCGATGCATCCATGCCGCCAAACTTAGCCCGCCACTTGTAGAACGTCGCCGAACTGATGCCGTGTTCCCGGCATAGCGTTGGGACTGGCTTGCCAGCCTCTGCCTCCTTAAGCACGGTGATGATTTGGCTGTCCGAAA
>NZ_JBQXDJ010000218.1:0-525 GCF_052601015.1 Chitinimonas violaceus
AGACAGATTACAACAGCCAAAATGGCCGTACCCAGTGGCGTTTTCTTATGGAACGGTCGAGTTCAAGCCCGCGAAACACAACCATTTGGACCAGATCATCGCTGAGGGGAACGCATTAATGTATGTGCGGAAGATGGCACGGCAATAGCACTTCTAAGTCTGCTGTTTATGCGGTCTCAAGTAGGTAAGCCAAGTATTAGTCAGGCATATTGATCAGATTGAATTTCCCTTACTAGCTATCTGTAAGCAACCCAAAGCAGAAGCCCCACACCGGACGTTCAGTGTCTGGTTCTCTTGGCCAAAGCAGACATTAGTAATTTCATTACAACATTTCCAATATCAACGCTTAAGTAGTCACTCACATATGGCAATTCTAGATACATACTTGCACTTCAATCTCTTAGAGCGTGTTTTAAAAGTCACGAACAGCCCCATGTGTTCGATTTTGACATGGCTAAAAAAGTAGTCGCAGGAGAGAGCAGCAGTACCCGACCGATTTAAGCGACAAGAAGTGGAAACGGATTG
>NZ_JBQXDJ010000219.1:0-519 GCF_052601015.1 Chitinimonas violaceus
AGCCCATTGAACAGGGCATGGCCGCACCCGGGCTGCTAGCCCACATCATCGTCAGCAAATGGGCAGACCATCTGCCGCTCAACCGCCAAGCCGGCATGCTCAAGCGTCATGGCATTGAACTCTCGCCTAATACCTTAGGCGACTGGGTGCTGGCCTGTGGGGAGCTACTCAAGCCGCTGCATGCACGCCTGTGCGAGATCGTGCGGCACAGTGACATCCTGCATACCGACGACACCATCGTTCCGCTGGCGCAGAAGGGTGGTACGAAACAGGCACGTGCCTGGGTCTATGTCGACCCGCACACTCGGCTGGCCGCCTACGACTTCAGCGAAACGCGCGCCGGCGAGTGAATTCCCCCGGTTTTCGTGGAGGCTCAGTTGTTAGAGACAGGTGAACTGTGCCTGCTCGTTTAGCTGTCGGTAATAAGCTGTCTCCGCTTCTGCTGGTGGCACGTAGCCGATTGAGCTTAGTAACCGATGGTGGTTGTACCACGCAACCCACTCCAACGTGGCCAGTTCG
>NZ_JBQXDJ010000220.1:0-514 GCF_052601015.1 Chitinimonas violaceus
GTGTACGTCTCAGAGTGTTTCTAATCACAAGGGACGCGGTGCGCCGTGTGGGCGGTTTTTAAGGATGTCCCGTTCCATCCGGGCCTCGGCCAGCTCCCGACGCAGCTCCCGGTTCTCCGCAGCCAATTCGACTGCGCTCTGCATGCCTGCACCTGACACGCTTACTGTCTTGCCTTTACGGGCTTGGGTCACCCAATAAGCCAAAGTGCCCTGATTCATATTTAATCGTGTTGCTGCTTCGGCAACCGACAACCCTTGGTCCAGCACTAACTTGGTGGCTTCCGCTCGGTATTCCGACGTATAGCTTTGTGTTTTTCTCTTGCTCACCGCAGCCTCCTGTTGGCTCAATGTTACTAATCAGGTATGCCTACGGAATTCAGGCTACCTCAGCAAGCGTACCAGGTGCAGGCATGCAGAGCGCTGTCGAGTTGGCTGCGGAGAACCGGCAACTACGTCGGGAGCTGGCCGAAGCCAGGATGGAACGGGACATCTTAAAAAAAGCGACGGCGTACTT
>NZ_JBQXDJ010000221.1:0-508 GCF_052601015.1 Chitinimonas violaceus
TGATGTGGATGTGGGTGACAGTTTGAAGGCAGTGCGAATCGATACACTGCCTGCTGCCGGCGCGCTGAATCTGAATGGCGTTGGAGTACAGGCCGGACAGATAATTGCTGTGGCAAAGCTTAGTGAGATGGTCTTTACACCGGTTGCGAATGCCAATGGAAACAACTACGCCAACTTCACTTTCTCGGTACAAGATCAGGCAAATACCTTTGACACCGTACCGAATACGATAGTTATCGATGTCACCCCGGTCGATGATTTGCCTGTCATCAGCGCGGGCAGCGGCAGGGTGGTTGAGAGCACTCAGCCCAGTGCCACAGGCAATCTGTCTGCAACCGATGTGGATAACCCCAGTCTTGCCTTTGTACCGGCAGCTCATTTAGGCCAATACGGCAGTTTGAGTATCGATGCCACAGGCAAGTGGACCTACACCCTGGATAACCGTGCAGAGTTATTGAAAGAGGGAGAAGTCCGCGATGAGTCCTTCACGGTTACGCTTAACGATGGC
>NZ_JBQXDJ010000222.1:0-506 GCF_052601015.1 Chitinimonas violaceus
CACTGCTTCAAGATATGGCCAATTTGGTGGAGGGGGAGCTCAATACACTCAATATATCGACCGTGGATGAGCTGACGAACATTTCCAACCAACTGGGCTTCTTACAGCTCGGCAATACAACCCTTAGTTTCTGCGCAGCGCATGCGATCGCCGCCACGCTTGTATTCTTCGACATAGACATACTCAAGTCTATCAATGACGTCTTTGGCCATGCTGAAGGAGACCGTGTGTTGCAGGAGTTTGCCGCGATGCTGAAGGTTTCAATCCGTGGTTCTGATCTTATCGGGCGACTTAGCGGAGATAAGTTTATCGTGCTGGTGATGGATTCAGATCGAGATAATACTGAGCAGTTCATGGATAAGGTGGCAGAGCGGATTCGAGACAGATTACAACAGCCAAAATGGCCGTACCCAGTGGCGTTTTCTTATGGAACGGTCGAGTTCAAGCCCGCGAAACACAACCATTTGGACCAGATCATCGCTGAGGGGAACGCATTAATGTATGTG
>NZ_JBQXDJ010000223.1:0-504 GCF_052601015.1 Chitinimonas violaceus
TTGTCCAATGAGCCGAGCTTCACGCTCCCCATCCACATAGCCGCGATCAGTCCACACGTCACGGCTGGTATTACCCTCGTCGAGTACGCGCTCAAAGTGCAAGGTGTCGTGCTCGCTGGCAGTGCTGACCACCATCTTCCAAATCAACTTGTAACGCTTATCGACGCTGGTGGAGACCTTGTAGCCAAAGTAAGACTTGCCGTGCTTCTTGGTCCATCGGGCATCCAGGTCCTTCTGCCGGCGCTTTGCCGGCGACCAGTCAGCAGGCATGGCGCGTTCTTGAAGCATGGCTTTCTCTTCCCGGCTCACCGACTGCTTCGGGACTTGCACGATGCTGGCATCCACCATCTGACCAATGCGTGCAATATAGCCATGTTTGGCTAACTGCCGATTGGTCGCCTCAAAGATGCTGTTACTCGCACCTGCGGCAATGAGCCGCTCCTTGAAGGTCCAAAGGGTGGTACGGTCTGGAATCTGACTGCTACTGCGTAGACCGACAAAGCG
>NZ_JBQXDJ010000224.1:0-493 GCF_052601015.1 Chitinimonas violaceus
CTGAAAATACCCCTGATCCGCTCGTGGTCGTACATCCCTTAGCTCACTTGCCGGTGGTGCCGGTAGAAGGCGCGGGCTATGCCGCGTAAGGGCCAGAAACTCAAGACACGCCAACGCCGCCCAACCAAGCCACAAGTACCCCGGCGTCAGGTGGCGGACCCGCTGGCGCATCACCCGATGCTGGCTTACATGGCGGCGCACTTCGAATACCTGCGGGTCAAGGGTTACTCGGAATACACGGTGAAGGCCCGCCACAGCAGCCTGCGCCGGTTTATTACTTGGTGCGATGAGCGCGGGCTGATGCAACCGGCGGACGTGACCAAGCCGGTGCTGGAGCGTTACCAGCGCTATCTGTTCTATTACCGTAAGGCGGATGGCCAGCCGCTGACGCATTCTAGCCAAGTGGGCTGCTTGGGACCGCTGAAGACGTGGTTTAAATGGCTTGCCCGAGAAAACTATCTGTTGTTCAACCCAGCGAGCGAAATCGACCTAC
>NZ_JBQXDJ010000225.1:0-490 GCF_052601015.1 Chitinimonas violaceus
GACTTCGTTTCGACCCAGCCCGCGTTTGGGCTGTTCGCGGATGGTTACGTCCAGGCCGTCTACGTTGATCGATACGTAGGGGATCAGCCAACAGACACGCGTAGGTTCATCCAACTCTACGACGGCTTGTTTGCGACGCATTTCCACGAGCCGCCCTGTGCGTAGGCGATTGTCCTGACCATCGAAGAACTCGATCATCTGCCCAATGTGCAATTGGCGCTGAATCGCAACCTGCCAGTGCGGCTGTTCCAGTGCTCGGTCAATGGCAACGCGAAGGCGGAACAGCTCGAACCCGGATGCCTCGTTCAAGGCTTTAAGAAGTGCACTGAAGTCCATGGAGGGTGGCAATTCAACAAGGGATGGCGGGATGGTCGGCAGCCCAACGATGCGGTAGCAGATGATCAAGGTCGGCAGGCTTGGCCGATGGGTAGCGGGTCAGCACGTCCTTGAGATAGGCGTAAGGATTGACGTCCCGTAGCCTGCACGAATG
>NZ_JBQXDJ010000226.1:0-482 GCF_052601015.1 Chitinimonas violaceus
GGGGAGAGCGCCACATATTCACCAATGTCGCCGGCTTTTATTTTTTCCAAGGCAACGAGCGCAGTGTCGTTACCCGCCAGCCTGTTAACCAAGTCTTCCTGCTTTAAAATGTCGGCTAACTTTTGCTGGGTATGGGCGAGGCGATGCTCTGCCCGCGCCATGCCTTCCGCTGCTGACTCCTCCCGGCTTTGCATGGTTTGGGTGATAAGCTGGAATGCTTCGGCAACTTCCGGTCGTATCTTGTTGTCTGGCTTGGCGCGTCGATAGCTCGACAACCAGGAAGCAAAGGGCTCGCTATCACGTGACAAGCCGGCCAATACACCGAAGTGATGGTCAAGGGCATGCCCCCATTCGTGGGCCAGCGCACCGGCGCCACTGGTACGGGTAATGTTGATTTCATTGACGCCAGGTACAAAGTGCGCGGCATTCCGACCACCATTGCCTTGCGCACCAAAGGCCAGGCCAAGCTTGCCCCCAAGCCC
>NZ_JBQXDJ010000227.1:0-480 GCF_052601015.1 Chitinimonas violaceus
CATCCGGGACCGGTCGTTGGGCATTTAGCGCCGCGACAGTGCGCTCGATCTCAGCGTCGCATTCATCGATGCGGTCTTGGTAAAAGTCGTAAAGTGCCAATGCTTGCTTCAACGCAAAAAGATGCTCAGGCTGGTAATTGCCGACGAGTGCGTTGCGGATGGTTTCGGTGCTTTCTTTGCAGCGGACGTCGCGCATCGCGGCCAGCTTGTCTGGATCTCGTTCGCCCGCGACAATGGCACGGATAACCCTCATTCCGGTGACACCGGTGATCGTAGCGACTACGTGGTGCAATTGAATGTTCATGAAGGTGAGCGCCTTCTGCATGTGCTGGATGTGTGCCGCCGCGTAGTCGGTATGGCGCTCCCGGACACGAAGATAGGCGCGCAGCTCGGCAATGTCGCGGCCCGGCCTAAAGCTCGCACGCAGCAGACCACACGCATGCAAGCGCTGTAACCATTGTGCATCGTTGACGTCACTTT
>NZ_JBQXDJ010000228.1:0-478 GCF_052601015.1 Chitinimonas violaceus
CCGCCCAGTTCCAACTCGCATTGCCATGGCTGACTGCATTGCGCAGGTGTTCAACCCCCTCCGCATCCTGGTACACCTCCACCCAGTCATCACGACCATCACCCTGGATATCCACCTTCAGGTACTGGCTGGTCTTACCCGGTGCACCATGATTCTGGTGGATGTGCTTTAACACACCATCGTCATCGTGGAAGAAGACATACACATAGTCACTGCCTGCATACAGAAACTGGATCGACAACGCCTGCCGGCCATTCCGCTTGATGTCCGACAGAATGTACTGATGGTTTGACTGCCAGCCATAGCTGCTCGTAACTGGCGTACCGGCTGTGAAGGTCTTGCCATCACTGAGCCACAGTACAACCTGTACTCTCTTATCCGTCGTCTGCGATACCACCCACAGATCGGCCTTGCCGTCCCCAGTGCCATCACCCAGCAGATAGCGGGTCTCGGCTGCCCAGGCACCCAGTTCCAGCTC
>NZ_JBQXDJ010000229.1:0-475 GCF_052601015.1 Chitinimonas violaceus
GTGCCCGATGTACCGATAGAATGGCTTGCTGCTCAACGGTCTTGATCGGCACGAAACGCATAGCCGGCCGGGTCACGGCTTCGCAAATCGCCGCAGCATCAGCGGCATCGTGCTTGTTGGTCTTGACGTAGGGTTTGACGAACTGTGGCGCCATCAATTTGACGGTATGGCCGAAGCTTTGCAGCAGACGTGCCCAGTGGTGAGCACCACCACAGGCTTCCATGCCAATTAGGCATCGAGGCAGATTGGCGAAATAAACCGCCATCTGTTCGCGGCGAAGCTGTTTCTTCAGGATTGTCTTGCTGTGTTCATCTACGCCGTGCAATTGGAACACGTTTTTTGCGAGATCAATGCCGATAGTCGTGATCTTCATGGTGGAGGCCCCTTTTGTGAGTGGTCTGTTTGACACAACCACTTCGACGTAATGCCGTTGGCGGGGGCGTCCATTCCATTAGATCAAGTCTGAACTTCTACA
>NZ_JBQXDJ010000230.1:0-468 GCF_052601015.1 Chitinimonas violaceus
CATCGCCGTTGAAGTCGCCTTCGATAAAGCGGGTATCGCGCCGCCAATCGCCACGTTGCACAAACTGGACGCCATCGCTGCGCCAGCTGGCAATGACCTGACGACCATCCTCTTCCACCCAGGTGCCAACCAGGTCAGCGCGATGATCACCATCCTGATCATTCAGGCGGTAGACCGCCTCATCGCGCCATGCACCCAACACGCTGTCACTGCCCTGGGTATAACCATTGCCATCCGACAGCCAGGCTGTCGCGACTGCCTGACCTGCTTCGTTCTTCCACAGCTGCACCACATCGGTACGGCCATCGCCGTTCAGATCGGCTGCCAGGTAACGGCTCTGCGCCTTCTTGCCTACCGCAACATCACCCGCCCAGTTCCAACTCGCATTGCCATGGCTGACTGCATTGCGCAGGTGTTCAACCCCCTCCGCATCCTGGTACACCTCCACCCAGTCATCACGACCATCAC
>NZ_JBQXDJ010000231.1:0-466 GCF_052601015.1 Chitinimonas violaceus
TGATGTGGATGCGGGTGACAGTTTAAAGGCGGTACGAATCGACAAGTTGCCAACTGCCGGCGCGCTGAATCTGAATGGTGTTGGAGTGCAGCCCGGACAGGTAATTGCTGTGACAAAGCTTGGTGAGTTGGTCTTTACACCAGCCGCTAATGCCAACGGAAACAACTACGCGAGCTTCACATTCTCCGTACAGGATCAGGCAAATGCCTTTGATACGGTACCGAATACGATCACTGTCGATGTCACTGCGGTAAACGATGCACCGTCGGGCAAAGATGCGCGCTTCACCATACAGGAAGACGGTAGCAAAGTATTCACGGCTGCTGATTTTGGCTTTAGTGATGTGGATGTGGGTGACAGTTTGAAGGCAGTGCGAATCGATACACTGCCTGCTGCCGGCGCGCTGAATCTGAATGGCGTTGGAGTACAGGCCGGACAGATAATTGCTGTGGCAAAGCTTAGTGAG
>NZ_JBQXDJ010000232.1:0-447 GCF_052601015.1 Chitinimonas violaceus
GGGCGACCTGTACCGGCTTGGGAGCGGGCGGCACCGCCACACCGAATCTGGCTGCTGGTACGGTGACCCTCGATGCTGCCGCCACAGCAGCCGGTTCCAACATCGCCTGTACCTTCACCCATAACCGATTGCCCACGGTGACGGTAAGCACCATTACCAATGGGGGGACGGCAGGTGTCCCTTATACCGGTACCAACGGGGTCAACAACTTCACCAATACCACGGTCACGTCCGGGGTACCGGTGACCGGCCCGGTTCAGACCTTGACCACTTCCGGTACGTCGACCGTCGTCTCCGAAACCATCCCACCGGGCTTTACCCTCACCGGAGCGACCTGTACTGGCCTGACCCCAGGCGGTACCGCCACCCCCAATCTGGCGACGGGCACGATCACGCTGGATGCCGTTGCTACCGCTGGCTCGCCCAATATCGCCTGTACCTTCACCC
>NZ_JBQXDJ010000233.1:0-446 GCF_052601015.1 Chitinimonas violaceus
ACATGAGCCAAAATCCCCGGCCCAGCCTTGGTATCGTGCCGATTCGCAGCATGAACCTCAACATGAAGCAGATTGCCCAGTGTATCCACCACGATATGCCGCTTTCGCCCTTTGATTTTCTTGCCGCCATCAATGCCAACTTCTTCACTGGTCAATGCCGTCTTCACGCTTTGCGAATCCACAATCCCATAGCTCGGCATTGGCTTTTTTTCTCTGTCGCCGATAGGTGCAAATCAGCTCATCCAGCGCACGTTCCCATACACCTTGCCTGTTCCAGCGGCTGAAATGATCATATACCGTCTGCCAGGGTGGAAAGTCGGTTGGCAACATCCGCCACTGGCAGCCACTTTTGGTCACGTACAGAATGGCATTACAATCAACCGCTTGTCATGCTTGCACGGTCTGCCACGGTGGTGGGTGGGGTGAAAATGGTGAGCAATGCGGTT
>NZ_JBQXDJ010000234.1:0-445 GCF_052601015.1 Chitinimonas violaceus
TCTGCCTCCTTAAGCACGGTGATGATTTGGCTGTCCGAAAATCTCGATTTCTTCATTTTGTAGAACTCCCTCTATCCGAGAAAATTCTACTTCTGCACACCCCTATTTTCCGGGGGGATTACCGTTCGTCCTGCTCATCGCGTATCTGCTTGGCCGTCTTTCGTACATTACCCAGTACACCACCTAGGGCAATCAGCTTGCCTTTCTCGATATCCATTCGATGCATTGTTTCCACGTCACCGGCTTTGTTAGCGCGTTTAAGTTCTGCAATGGCTTCTGCAGCCGGTCGTTGTTCACGGTAGAAACGGGTACGGATATCTTGAGGTAGCCTGAATTCCGTAGACACACCTGATTGGTAAACTTGAGCCAACAGGAGGCTGCGGTGAGTAAGAGAGAAACACAAAGCTATACGTCGGAATACCGAGCGGAAGCCATCAAGTTAGTG
>NZ_JBQXDJ010000235.1:0-444 GCF_052601015.1 Chitinimonas violaceus
CGCCAAGCTTCCGGTAACTTCAATCGGGTTGAGATGCTGGAAGCGGCAGAAGCCTGCAAGGGTGACGTGAAGGACGAAGCGGTCAGCCTAGTGCAGTACCTGACTGAACCCAAGGAAGAGGCAGCCGTATTGCGTGGCTATATGTTCCTGCACTTCCTGGGAGGCTCAGTAGCCAGTGCGGCCGTTAACCTGACGCAGCCCGCCATCATGACCTTTCCGTATCTGTCGCAGTTTGGTGGTCCAGCCAAAGCAGCCAAGCGACTTTCCAGCGCGGCGAGCCGTATCTATGCCAAACGGCACGCCCCTGATTTGGCTAAAGTGTTTGCGCTGATTGAATATTGACCCACCCTGCCGATTGAATATTGACCCAGTGATGGTTGCCGCCGTTTGACCGGCGACTGTGCATAACTATATCTCTACGGGCTAGTCTCACCCGTGGATTTT
>NZ_JBQXDJ010000236.1:0-420 GCF_052601015.1 Chitinimonas violaceus
GCGCCAGTGCCGCTTGCTGCTCTTCCTCGCTCATGGTCGGCATCGTCGGCGCTTGTGGCATCAAGGCTTGCTGGATGGCCTCGTCCTGCACCTGCTCCAGCTTGAGCAACACCCGGCCCAACTCGGCTTTCAGGGTCTCCGCTGACGCTCGCAGCTCGACGGCGGCCTGTTGCAGGAACTGGCTACGCGCCCTTGCTGCATACAGGTCCAGCGTGTCGACGTGGTACTCATCGCCACCGCTCACCATCAGGTTGACCTTGAGCACCCCCACCGCCAGATTCTTGGGCAAACCCCGCACCCGCCAACGTCGCCCACCTAACTGCATGACCACTTCCCGTTCGCTCACCTCGGCGCTGAGGTCGCAATGCGGCGCAGGGGGTACCGGGCTGGCCGGTAACTCGGCAACCGGTAGCGGCGTCG
>NZ_JBQXDJ010000237.1:0-418 GCF_052601015.1 Chitinimonas violaceus
CGTATAGGTCGACTCGGCGAGGACTGGTTTTCTTACGGGCACTTTCCAGCAGTGGGCGAATGGTTTCAAATTGTTCGCGACTGACGTCGCTGGGGTAAGCGGTTCTCATTGGGCAAGCATCGCCGGTCTGGAGCTAGATGAAAAGACTTTGAACAGGTTCAAAGAACCTGTTCAAAATCTGTCACGAGCAGCTGTCAGCGGGGTGCAGAGCAGCGCAGAAACCGGAGTGTACTTGGGTACATGAGGATTTCGAGCAGCACATAAGCCCCGATCACAGCTGCACAGTAAGATCGGGGGGTGTCAGGATTTCCGTGTTCAAGGCGGGTTTGAGATTCACACGGATGATCGAATAAACCGATCCGCGTAAAGAATAGCGAATTGGTTCATGGCCGTCTTCCAATCCTTGGCGGCATAGCCC
>NZ_JBQXDJ010000238.1:0-412 GCF_052601015.1 Chitinimonas violaceus
AGCCATTGGCCGCTGCGATTCGGCCGATCTACACCGCACCAAGCGCAGAGGCGGCACTGGCAGAGTTGGAGGCGTTTGCTGAAGGCCCCTTGGGCCAGAAGTTCCCGACGGTCAGTGCGGCGTGGCGCAATGCATGGGATCGTGTGATTCCCTTCTTCGCGTTTCCACCGGCGGTGCGCAAGGTGATCTATACGACAAACGCCATCGAGAACATCAACGCTCAGCTACGCAAGATCATTAAGACCCGAGGTCACTTCCCATCTGATGAAGCTGCGACGAAGCTCATCTGGCTGGCGCTGCGCAATATCACCGCTGATTGGGGCTATGCCGCCAAGGATTGGAAGACGGCCATGAACCAATTCGCTATTCTTTACGCGGATCGGTTTATTCGATCATCCGTGTGAATCTCAAA
>NZ_JBQXDJ010000239.1:0-411 GCF_052601015.1 Chitinimonas violaceus
CTGCCAGTGCCGCCTCTGCGCTTGGTGCGGTGTAGATCGGCCGAATCGCAGCGGCCAATGGCTTACGATCTTTCCAGCTTGCGTAGTCAAGGCTGTTTCGGATCAGATGGACGATACAGGTCTGTAGGGTCGTGGCTGGAAATACAGCACCTAGTGCCTCGGGCATGCCCTTGAGGCCGTCTGTCACTGCGATCAGGATGTCGTTGACGCCACGCGTCTTGAGATCGTTGAACACCTTCATCCAGAACTTGGCGCCTTCAGTGTTCTCGATCCACAGGCCCAGGATGTCGCGCGTACCGTCGGGCAACACACCCAATGCCAAGTAGACTGCCTTGTTGCGCACTACGGCATCTTCGCGCATCTTCACCCGCAGTGCGTCGAAGAACACAACCGGATACATCGGTTCAAGCG
>NZ_JBQXDJ010000240.1:0-403 GCF_052601015.1 Chitinimonas violaceus
AGTCGACGGGCTCAGGAAGACGAACGATTGCGGGTAGCAATCCGTGCAGCCCACGACAAAACACGCGGAACCTATAGTGCAAGACGCCTGCAAACTGAACTGGCTGCCGAAGGGATAGTGGCGGGTCAGGATCGGATAGCGCGACTACGTCGCGAAGAGGGTATCTGCTGCGTCCAGCAACGGCAGTTCAAGACCACGACCCATTCAGCTCATTGCTTGCCTGTTGCCATCAAGGATGTGTTTACCTGCGAGATCGTGGGCTATGCGATGAGTGCTCGAATGACGCAAGACTTGGTCAGTCAGGCGTTGTGGAAGGCGATAAAGTGGAAACGGCCAGAAGCAGGATTGATGCTGCATTCGGACCGAGGGAGTCAATATTGCTCGCAGGGATATCGTGCGCTGG
>NZ_JBQXDJ010000241.1:0-402 GCF_052601015.1 Chitinimonas violaceus
TGCCGAACTGAGCTAGGAGCTCGGCGGGAATTGCCGGCAATTCCACCGGCTTGGCTTTCGGTTTGCGAGGCATACATTCTCCTTGGGAGCATGATATGCCTTGAACACGAAATTACTGACAGACCCGCTTGCCCTAATGCAGTCAGTCAGCTGTGGCATGACGCAGGCACTTGTTTAGTGAGTGCCGATGCGAGGCAGTCAGCAGCTAATCCAAAACGGACTTCCACTCAATTCGGTCTGGCATTCGGTCCTGTATTCCAATTCCCTGTAGGTTCAACTGACCTGTCCTGACAACCGTAGACACACCCACTTCAAATGCAGACCAATTGCCTGCTGAATTTTTCTGCAAACACCGCCGGTGCCAAATTACCTAGCCGAGAGTGGCGTCGTTGGCGGTTGTAA
>NZ_JBQXDJ010000242.1:0-399 GCF_052601015.1 Chitinimonas violaceus
AGGCGCGACGGCAGCCTCTATTCACTTAACGTTCTTTGATGGCTTCGCTGAACACTTCTTTGATGGGCGACAGCAGGTAGTCGATGACACGACGACTGTCCGTCTTGATTTCCGCAGTGACCGCCATACCGGCTTGCAAGGGCAGCGCAACGCCGGTCTGGCTTACCGCAGGCTTGGCTAACCGGATACGGGCTGCGTAGATGGGGCCGCGCTTTTCGTCGGGGATGGCGTCGTGCGACAGGTGCTCGACACGGCCGCTGAGCGTGCCGTACTTGCTGTACGGGTAGCTGTCGACTTTGAGTGTGACCGCCTGGCCCGCACGGACGAAACCGATATCCTGGTTCAGCACCTGGGCGTCGACCACCAGGGTGTCGTTGTCCGGGGCAATCACCATCAATT
>NZ_JBQXDJ010000243.1:0-399 GCF_052601015.1 Chitinimonas violaceus
AATTGATGGTGATTGCCCCGGACAACGACACCCTGGTGGTCGACGCCCAGGTGCTGAACCAGGATATCGGTTTCGTCCGTGCGGGCCAGGCGGTCACACTCAAAGTCGACAGCTACCCGTACAGCAAATACGGCACGCTCAGTGGCCGTGTCGAGCACCTGTCGCACGACGCCATCCCCGATGAAAAGCGTGGCCCCATCTACGCGGCCCGCATCCGATTGGCCATGCCTGCGGTGAGCCAGACCGGCGTTGCGCTGCCCCTGCAAGCGGGCATGGCGGTCACTGCGGAAATCAAGACGGACAGTCGTCGTGTCATCGACTACCTGCTGTCGCCCATCAAAGAAGTGTTCAGCGAAGCCATCAAAGAACGTTAAGTGAATAGAGGCTGCCGTCGCGCCT
>NZ_JBQXDJ010000244.1:0-398 GCF_052601015.1 Chitinimonas violaceus
TGACCTGTCCTGACAACCGTAGACACACCCACTTCAAATGCAGACCAATTGCCTGCTGAATTTCTCTGCAAACACCGCCGGTGCCAAATTGCCTAGCCGAGAATCGCGCCGCTGGCGGTTGTAAAAGATTTCTATGTACTCTCGGATCGAAGCCTCCGCTTCGGTCCGGGTCCTATAACGCTGAGGGTGTATCAGCTCATTCTTCAAGCTGCCCCAGAAACTCTCCATCGGCGCATTGTCATAGCAATTCCTCCGCCGCGACATCGAAGCACGTAAGCCAAACTGCGCCACCAGCGCACGATATCCCTGCGAGCAATATTGACTCCCTCGGTCCGAATGCAGCATCAATCCTGCTTCTGGCCGTTTCCACTTTATCGCCTTCCACAACGCCTGACTGA
>NZ_JBQXDJ010000245.1:0-390 GCF_052601015.1 Chitinimonas violaceus
GCCCGCAGTTGCTGACGGTGGATGAAACGGCGCTGTTTCTGAGTGACTACGGCGAGCCGATGACCCCGGCGCATATCTCGCTAAAGGTCAAGAAATACATGGGCTTTGCTGGGGTCAACAAACCCGGTAGTACCCATTTGCTACGCCACGCGATGGCAACCCATATGCTGGAAGCGGGTGCCGATGTGCGGGTGCTGCAAGCCTTGCTAGGCCATGCCAACCTGTCCACGACAGAGGTTTATACGCACGTGAGCATTGAGCACTTACGGGCGATACACGATGCGACGCACCCGGCGCGGCTGACGCGTCAGGACGAGACCCCGGCTCCGTTTCCCCCTGGCTTACGTGCGACAGCGGCGGCGACGTTGCTGGATGCGCTGGCAGAAGAAG
>NZ_JBQXDJ010000246.1:0-389 GCF_052601015.1 Chitinimonas violaceus
AAGGACGGTACGGCTACTCAGAATATCGTAGTGACGATCAATGGGCTGAACGATGTTGCGGTGATTGGTGCAGGAGCGGGTGACAGTAATAAGGGGGTGGTGGTTGAAGACACTACCTTGGTCAGTCACGGCAAGCTGACGGTTACCGATGCAGACCAGGGGCAGGCTGAGATGGTGCCGCAATCAGTTAAGGGTACCTATGGCACGTTCACTGTGGATAAAGATGGCAATTGGCAGTTTGTACTCAACAATGGGGCCAAGGAAGTACAAGGTCTGAGAGCGGGCCAATCGTTGACGCTGAACTTTGCAGTGGCAAGTGTGGATGGAACCCCGTCCAATGTTGCGATCACCGTCACGGGTACCGATGATGTTCCAGTGATTGCCGGCAA
>NZ_JBQXDJ010000247.1:0-388 GCF_052601015.1 Chitinimonas violaceus
AGCTCGTCACTGAGCATCAATCGGGGCATAGCAAACCCGCAGGGTGATTGGTATAGGAACCGTAATTCTGCGGGTTTGCTGCGCTTCTTCAATATACCGAAGTCAAAACGTCAACAGACCCTAGAGCTTGATGTAAAGAAAGATAGCTTCTTCATAGGAAGTTTTGTTACCAAAGTCGTGACCATTATTCGAGTCTTGTGTTTCAAAGGAAACGTAATGCGGAGTAAGAAAATACTATTGATGGGTGTTGTAGCGATGGGCTTCTGAGGTAGCCTGAATTCCGTAGACACACCTGATTGGTAAACTTGAGCCAACAGGAGGCTGCGGTGAGTAAGAGAGAAACACAAAGCTATACGTCGGAATACCGAGCGGAAGCCATCAAGTTAGT
>NZ_JBQXDJ010000248.1:0-386 GCF_052601015.1 Chitinimonas violaceus
CAGGGACAGAGGCGAAGGCTTCACCAAAAGTCCGGATGTATGGCTGCAATCCCAACCTTGTTCTTGGTGCAACAGAAAAGATCGCTTGGCAAACGGGGGCGTCCATGTATGACAGTCGCCCGTTTTGGCGGTGCCCGATTGTCAGATCAGTTCAAGTCTTCTACTTTCTCCTTCCATTGGGATTTGCCATCCATCAACGTCTGTAGCGGCGTTCGCCCACAGCACATCTTCCCTTGGTGCGTGCGCTTCTCATTGTAGTGTGCCCGATGTACCGATAGAATGGCTTGCTGCTCAACGGTCTTGATCGGCACGAAACGCATAGCCGGCCGGGTCACGGCTTCGCAAATCGCCGCAGCATCAGCGGCATCGTGCTTGTTGGTCTTGAC
>NZ_JBQXDJ010000249.1:0-376 GCF_052601015.1 Chitinimonas violaceus
ACCTCCGCAGCCAATTCGACAGCGCTCTGCATGCCTGCACCAGAAACACTTGCTGTCTTGCCTTTACGCGCTTGGGTCACCCAGTAAGCCAAGGTGCCCTGATTCATATTCAATCGTGTTGCTGCTTTGGCAACTGACAACCCTTGGTCAAGTACTAACTTAATGGCTTCTGCTCGGTATTCCGACGTATAGCTTTGTGTTTTTCTCTTACTCACCACAGCCTCCTGTTGGCTCAAGTTTACCAATCAGGTGACCTGTCCTGACAACCGTAGACACACCCACTTCAAATGCAGACCAATTGCCTGCTGAATTTTTCTGCAAACACCGCCGGTGCCAAATTACCTAGCCGAGAGTGGCGTCGTTGGCGGTTGTAAAA
>NZ_JBQXDJ010000250.1:0-368 GCF_052601015.1 Chitinimonas violaceus
AAAGCTCGTCACTGAGCATCAATCGGGGCATAGCAAACCCGCAGGGTGATTAGTATAGGAACCGTAATTCTGCGGGTTTGCTGCGCTTCTTCAATATACCGAAGTCAAAACGTCAACAGACCCTAAGGTATGTTCAATGCCGGTAAGCATCGAATTATTCATTTCTTGCTCCTGGGTATTTGAGGGTGCCACTGTTGTGACACTGACTTAGAACCTGTTCAAAGCCCATTGTGTGTAAACAGTATGACCTGTCCTGACAACCGTAGACACACCCACTTCAAATGCAGACCAATTGCCTGCTGAATTTTTCTGCAAACACCGCCGGTGCCAAATTACCTAGCCGAGAGTGGCGTCGTTGGCGGTTGTAA
>NZ_JBQXDJ010000251.1:0-366 GCF_052601015.1 Chitinimonas violaceus
CTGAGATCGAGCGCACTGTCGCGGCGCTAAATGCCCAACGACCGGTCCCGGATGCGCCACTTCCGAAGGCAAAACATCGCAACAAGTTACCCAGCGATCCGAACTTCGACGTCCGATCAGCCATGTATCAGCTCGCTGGAACGGACCTGACGCAGATCCACGGCATTGGCCCCTTCTTGTCGCTGCGCTTGATTGCCGAATGCGGTACGGACCTGAGCCGCTGGCGAACTGCTAAGCATTTCACCTCCTGGCTCGCCCTCTCGCCAAGCTGTAAGATCAGCGGTGGCAAGGTACTCTCCTCGCATACACGTAAGACCAGCAACCGTCTCACTGTTGCCTTGCGCTTGGCGGCGGTCTCCGTCGGAA
>NZ_JBQXDJ010000252.1:0-363 GCF_052601015.1 Chitinimonas violaceus
TTGCGTGGGGGCGACAGTGCAAATAGCCAAGCGTAGTGAGCTGCATCGGTTTGCGGTGATGCCGAAGCGTTGGATAGTGGAGCGTTCTTTTGCGTGGTTGGAGAAGTGCCGTCGATTGTGGAAGAACGGGTCTGTCAGTAATTTCGTGTTCAAGGCATATCATGCTCCCAAGGAGAATGTATGCCTCGCAAACCGAAAGCCAAGCCGGTGGAATTGCCGGCAATTCCCGCCGAGCTCCTAGGGTCTGTTGACGTTTTGACTTCGGTATATTGAAGAAGCGCAGCAAACCCGCAGAATTACGGTTCCTATACCAATCACCCTGCGGGTTTGCTATGCCCCGATTGATGCTCAGTGACGAGCTTT
>NZ_JBQXDJ010000253.1:0-359 GCF_052601015.1 Chitinimonas violaceus
TCTTGCACTATAGGTTCCGCGTGTTTTGTCGTGGGCTGCACGGATTGCTACCCGCAATCGTTCGTCTTCCTGAGCCCGTCGACTCGGTGGACGTTTAAGCCAGGCATAGAAACCACAACAAGAAACCGCCAGGGTCCGGCACAGCCACGTTACCGGGTAAACCTGTCGCCATTGCTTCACGAACGCGTACCGGGCAGTGATTCCCTGGCAAAGTACGCCGTTGCTTTCCTAAGAAACACCCACGGAATCCGGCGTGTTCTGGGGTTGTAATACAAAGCCGAACTGTGCCGCGCGGCGATGTAGTTGCTTGATGACCCGCGCTCGGTATGCCTGCTCGTAGTGATCAGCGCCCGGATCGC
>NZ_JBQXDJ010000254.1:0-353 GCF_052601015.1 Chitinimonas violaceus
CTATTTCGACCGCCTGGGAGTTCCAAGACTCGCCTAACCTCAACTTCTCGAACCGCCCGGTGCGGACCCGCATGCCGGGTGGTGTGGCAGGGGTCGGCCAAGTAATCTGGCCGCCCCTATGCCGATTCCAGAACTGTTATCTGGCGGTGCTTTAAGGCGAGATTCGTTGCTGTAGAGCGGGAGTTGGTGGGGCGGCTCAATTATTTTGTCTGGCTGATTCGTTAAGAATCAGCGAGTTGTTGATAGGTGAAGGTTTTGGGGTAAAAAAAGTGTTGTGTGGGAGTTGACGAGTGTTGGGGCGGTGCGTATAGTTCGCCTCTCTGCTGCTGACGCAGACAAAAACGAAGCGAAAC
>NZ_JBQXDJ010000255.1:0-352 GCF_052601015.1 Chitinimonas violaceus
GTGGAAGGCGATAAAGTGGAAACGGCCAGAAGCAGGATTGATGCTGCATTCGGACCGAGGGAGTCAATATTGCTCGCAGGGATATCGTGCGCTGGTGGCGCAGTTTGGCTTACGCGCTTCGATGTCGCGGCGGGGTAACTGCTATGACAATGCACCGATGGAGAGTTTCTGGGGCAGTTTGAAGAATGAGCTGGTACACCATCGGCATTATAGGACCCGGGCTGAAGCGGAAGCTTCGATCCGGGAGTACATAGAAATCTTTTACAACCGCCAACGACGCCACTCTCGGCTAGGTAATTTGGCACCGGCGGTGTTTGCAGAAAAATTCAGCAGGCAATTGGTCTGCATTTGA
>NZ_JBQXDJ010000256.1:0-349 GCF_052601015.1 Chitinimonas violaceus
AAGTACGCCGTCGCTTTTTTTAAGATGTCCCGTTCCATCCTGGCTTCGGCCAGCTCCCGACGTAGTTGCCGGTTCTCCGCAGCCAACTCGACAGCGCTCTGCATGCCTGCACCTGGTACGCTTGCTGTCTTGCCTTTACGGGCTTGGGTCACCCAGTAAGCCAAGGTGCCCTGATTCATATTTAATCGTGTTGCTGCTTCGGCAACCGACAACCCTTGGTCCAGCACTAACTTGATGGCTTCCGCTCGGTATTCCGACGTATAGCTTTGTGTTTCTCTCTTACTCACCGCAGCCTCCTGTTGGCTCAAGTTTACCAATCAGGTGTGTCTACGGAATTCAGGCTACCTCA
>NZ_JBQXDJ010000257.1:0-342 GCF_052601015.1 Chitinimonas violaceus
CGCTGCAGGTTGATGGGCATCAGTGGCGCGTGGCCTACGAACCGCTCCATCGTTTCATCGAAGCACGGCGCACGCCATAAACCCGAAGCGCCTGCCGTGGATAGATGCTGCTCGCCGGGGGTTTACCGAGCAATATGGCACTGAAGTCTCACCAGAGTTCATCAGTTCGGTGACCGACGAAGTCATGACAGAAGTCGCTGCCTGGCAGGCTCGATCGCTTGAACCGATGTATCCGGTTGTGTTCTTCGACGCACTGCGGGTGAAGATGCGCGAAGATGCCGTAGTGCGCAACAAGGCAGTCTACTTGGCATTGGGTGTGTTGCCCGACGGTACGCGCGACAT
>NZ_JBQXDJ010000258.1:0-340 GCF_052601015.1 Chitinimonas violaceus
CCTCTGCCTCCTTAAGCACGGTGATGATTTGGCTGTCCGAAAATCTCGATTTCTTCATTTTGTAGAACTCCCTCTATCCGAGAAAATTCTACTTCTGCACACCCCTATTTTCCGGGGGGATTACCCTGCCAACCGGCCAATCCCTTTGTAGCGGCAGACATCTTGCCCGGTGCCGGTGCTTTTGCACCCAGGCGAACAGCTTCTGCCTCCCAAATTGTTTGCGCTGATTGAATATTGACCCACCCTGCCGATTGAATATTGACCCAGTGATGGTTGCCGCCGTTTGACCGGCGACTGTGCATAACTATATCTCTACGGGCTAGTCTCACCCGTGGATTTT
>NZ_JBQXDJ010000259.1:0-339 GCF_052601015.1 Chitinimonas violaceus
GTGCACAGGCTGGCAGCCCAGCGTTGCGTGCTGCCGAACAAACACTGGCCCTGGCCAAGATCGATGTCACGGAGAAGCGTGGTCTGCATCTGCCGGTGGTGGCCTTGTCCGCAACCTACAACGACAGTCGCAATCCTGCCAGCTTCCCGCTACGCCAGCGAGGCAGCACCCTCGGCATCAACCTGACGTTGCCAATCTACGCCGGGGGAGGCCCGAGCTCGCAATTGCGTGAAGCGATAGCACGCCAGCAGGCAGCACAGGACCGTTTACTTGGCGCCAAACGACAGCTGAGCGAAGAGATCAACAAGGCCTGGCGCAATCTGCGCAGCGGGGCTGCCT
>NZ_JBQXDJ010000260.1:0-337 GCF_052601015.1 Chitinimonas violaceus
CTGGCTGCCGAAGGGATCGTGGCGGGTCGGGATCGGATAGCGCGACTACGTCGCGAAGACGGCATTTGCTGCATCCAGCCACGGCGATTCAAAGCGACCACCCATTCAGCTCACGGCTTGCCGGTTGCGGATAACCTACTGAACCAGACCTTTGAACCGACGGGTCCAAAGCAGGTCTGGGTGAGCGATATTACTTACCTCCAGACAGATGAGGGTTGGCACTATCTGGCGGGCATCAAGGATGTGTTTACCTGCGAGATGGTGGGTTATGCGATGGGTGCTCGAATGACACAAGACTTGGTCAGTCAGGCGTTGTGGAAGGCGATAAAGTGGAAAC
>NZ_JBQXDJ010000261.1:0-335 GCF_052601015.1 Chitinimonas violaceus
AGACAGATTACAACAGCCAAAATGGCCGTACCCAGTGGCGTTTTCTTATGGAACGGTCGAGTTCAAGCCCGCGAAACACAACCATTTGGACCAGATCATCGCTGAGGGGAACGCATTAATGTATGTGAGGAAGATGGCACGGCAATAGCACTTCTAAGTCTGCTGTTTATGCGGTCTCAAGTAGGTAAGCCAAGTATTAGTCAGGCATATTGACCTGTCCTGACAACCGTAGACACACCCACTTCAAATGCAGACCAATTGCCTGCTGAATTTTTCTGCAAACACCGCCGGTGCCAAATTACCTAGCCGAGAGTGGCGTCGTTGGCGGTTGTAAA
>NZ_JBQXDJ010000262.1:0-334 GCF_052601015.1 Chitinimonas violaceus
TTTACAACCGCCAACGACGCCACTCTCGGCTAGGTAATTTGGCACCGGCGGTGTTTGCAGAAAAATTCAGCAGGCAATTGGTCTGCATTTGAAGTGGGTGTGTCTACGGTTGTCAGGACAGGTCAGTCTAAAGCCTCACGAGCTAGAGCAAGACAAGGCGAAAACAGTCGAAGAAGCGGAGTTTACGCGTGGTAAATGAGCATTCTGAGGGGGGTGTCAGGATTTCCGTGTTCAAGGCGGGTTTGAGATTCACACGGATGATCGAATAAACCGATCCGCGTAAAGAATAGCGAATTGGTTCATGGCCGTCTTCCAATCCTTGGCGGCATAGCCC
>NZ_JBQXDJ010000263.1:0-333 GCF_052601015.1 Chitinimonas violaceus
GGCCATAGCGTGTTGGACCCACTCCTTCCCATCTCGAACAGGACAGTGAAACGACACCGCGCCGATGATAGTGCGGATCTCCCGTGTGAAAGTAGGTCACTGCCAGGCGCCTTATAGTGAAGCCCCGATCTCAACAGAGATTGGGGCTTTTGCTTTGCTGTTTGTGGATGGCGTGGGAAACGGCAGGAATCGGCATAGGGGCGGCTAGATTACTTGGCCGACCCCTGCCACACCACCCGGCATGCGGGTCCGCACCGGGCGGTTCGAGAAGTTGAGGTTAGGCGAGTCTTGGAACTCCCAGGCGGTCGAAATAGGCGATCGGCAGCGCACGAT
>NZ_JBQXDJ010000264.1:0-329 GCF_052601015.1 Chitinimonas violaceus
TGCACCCGCACTGGCTGTGATGCCTGTCGTCTGGAAGCTGGCTTGACCTGTATCCGCATCACTGATGGTGAGCGTGCCGCTGTCGGTCAAGGTCGGGGTGGCGGCATCTTCGGTGACGCTACCAACTGCATCCCCGCCAATCACAGGTTTGTCATTGGTACCCGTGATCGTGACCTTGATCTCATGTGACGTGCCATCTGCAGACAGCACCGTGAACGTTTCCAGCTTGGTCTCGCCTGCCTTCAGGTATTGCACCGCACTGTTCGCGACGTTGTAGGTCCAGGTGCCATTGGGGGTGATCGTCAGCACACCCAGTGCACCCGCACTGG
>NZ_JBQXDJ010000265.1:0-327 GCF_052601015.1 Chitinimonas violaceus
ACGGGCTGGTTGGCAACAAAAGCGCGCTGGGGGACTGCAAGCATGACTGAACTCCGATAATAAGGAGTCAATCAGCTTGGACACTGTCCAGCGACGGCGATAGATGCTGGCCTCCGGGCATTTACCAACGTAAGGCTTTGCCCCCCATCTGCGCCAGACTCGCGAAGGGGTGTTCAACACGGGCACGGATCTTGGCAATCCGTCGGTAATCCCCCCGGAAAATAGGGGTGTGCAGAAGTAGAATTTTCTCGGATAGAGGGAGTTCTACAAAATGAAGAAATCGAGATTTTCGGACAGCCAAATCATCACCGTGCTTAAGGAGGCAGA
>NZ_JBQXDJ010000266.1:0-309 GCF_052601015.1 Chitinimonas violaceus
ACGCGCTGTCCGTATGGTTTTTGAACATCGGTCAGAGTATGAATCCGAATGGGCTGCCATCGAATCCATCGCTGCCAAGATAGGGTGTGTTGCGGCAACCTTGCACGGCTGGGTGCGTCAACATCAGAAGGATGTCGGTCTGGTTCCCGGCACAACCACCGCAGAGATGCAACGAATCAAAGATCTGGAACGCGAAGTCCGAGAGCTGCGTAAGGCGAATGAAATTCTGCGCTTGGCCAGTGCTTATTTCGCCCAGGCGGAGCTCGACCGCCGGTTCAAGCCATAAAATCGTTCATCGACGCTCACCGG
>NZ_JBQXDJ010000267.1:0-303 GCF_052601015.1 Chitinimonas violaceus
GCCGCACGGATTGCTACCCGCAACCGTTCGTTCTCCTGAGCCCGTCGGCTAGGTGGACGTTTAAGCCAGGCATAGAAACCACAACAAGAAACCGCCAGGGTCCGGCACAGCCACGTTACCGGGTAAACCTGTCGCCATTGCTTCACGAACGCGTACCGGGTAGCGATTCCCTGGCAAAGTACGCCGTCGCTTTTTTTAAGATGTCCCGTTCCATCCTGGCTTCGGCCAGCTCCCGACGTAGTTGCCGGTTCTCCGCAGCCAACTCGACAGCGCTCTGCATGCCTGCACCTGGTACGCTTGCTG
>NZ_JBQXDJ010000268.1:0-298 GCF_052601015.1 Chitinimonas violaceus
TTTTAATCCCTGATACCTTTTTGCCGGCGTCATAGCCCTTCTGTCCTGCTGTGTCCGTATTCTTCACACTTTGTGCGTCCACGATCAATAGCGACGGTGAGTCGTTGCGCCCCTGTTTCACGCGGGCCGCGCCAACCTGATTTTTTTAATGCCTGTTGTAGCAGGCTGCCATCCTTACGGGGTTCACTCCAGATGCTGAAGTAGGCGTGGACGGTACGCCACTTTGGAAACTCGCTGGGCAACATACGCCACTGGCAGCCGCTCTTGAGTAGATAGAGGACGGCACAAAATACGTCGT
>NZ_JBQXDJ010000269.1:0-296 GCF_052601015.1 Chitinimonas violaceus
GGCCACCACCGGCAGATGCAGACCACGCTTCTCCGTGACATCGATCTTGGCCAGGGCCAGTGTTTGTTCGGCAGCACGCAACGCTGGGCTGCCAGCCTGTGCACGCTGCTGCCACTCCTCCAGGCTGGTGTCGTCCATGGGGGCGGCGATCACATCACCCGCTACCTGTGCTTGTGCCGCATCCAGTCCCGTCAGGCGCCATAGCTGCTGGCTATGCTGTGCCAGGGTGTTCTGGTCCCGGATTTCCTTGGCATCCGCACCGTCGAAGCCCGCCTGTGCTTCATCGACCTCCAACC
>NZ_JBQXDJ010000270.1:0-295 GCF_052601015.1 Chitinimonas violaceus
GAGGGTTGGCACTATCTGGCGGGCATCAAGGATGTGTTTACCTGCGAGATGGTGGGTTATGCGATGGGTGCTCGAATGACACAAGACTTGGTCAGTCAGGCGTTGTGGAAGGCGATAAAGTGGAAACAGCCAGAAGCAGGATTGATTTTGCATTCGGACCGAGGGAGCCAATATTGCTCGCAGGGATATCGTGCGCTGGTGGCGCAGTTTGGCTTACGCGCTTCGATGTCGCGGCGGGGTAACTGCTATGACAATGCACCGATGGAGAGTTTCTGGGGCAGTTTGAAGAATGAGC
>NZ_JBQXDJ010000271.1:0-294 GCF_052601015.1 Chitinimonas violaceus
GGGCTGCTGGGTGCTTTGAAGTGGCTCTCGTCATGATCCACATCGCGGATCGTCAAAGTGCCGCTTGCTGTGGCAACACCTGCATCGGTATTACCTGCACCACCAGCTTCAATCACCTTGCCGCTGGTATCACCACTAATAACGGGTTTGTCATTGGTGCCGGTGATGGTGACGACGATGTCCTGGGTGGCAGTGCCATCCTCGCTCTTTACCTGCAAGGTATCCGTTACCCGCTCGTTCTCGTTAAGGAACTGAATCTTGCTTGGGTCGACGGCGTAGCTCCACTCACCCGTC
>NZ_JBQXDJ010000272.1:0-292 GCF_052601015.1 Chitinimonas violaceus
ACGGGCTGGTTGGCAACAAAAGCGCGCTGGGGGACTGCAAGCATGACTGAACTCCGATAATAAGGAGTCAATCAGCTTGGACACTGTCCAGCGACGGCGATAGATGCTGGCCTCCGGGCATTTACTTGCTCGCGCAAGAAGCCCTGAATCTCACGTACGGTCATAGGTAATCCCCCCATTTTTAAGGGGAGTCAGAAGTAGCGCTATGCGACCATGGCCAGCCGCTGTATTGGGGTAATACCGCCCAAGGCCATGTTAGGGCGTTCGTGATTGTAGAACCAGATCCAATCCG
>NZ_JBQXDJ010000273.1:0-291 GCF_052601015.1 Chitinimonas violaceus
TGGTCACGCTGCCAACCGTGGTCACCGACTGGACCGGCCCTTGTACACCGGTGCCTGGTGTGACCGTGGTCAGGGTCTGATTGGTGACCCCATTGGTGCCGGTAAAGCCGAAGGGCCCGACCCCGCCGTTACTGATCACATTGATCGCGACCGTCGCTGGCGCACTATGGGTGAAGGTACAGGCGATATTGGGCGAGCCAGCGGTAGCAACGGCATCCAGCGTGATCGTGCCCGTCGCCAGATTGGGGGTGGCGGTACCGCCTGGGGTCAGGCCAGTACAGGTCGCTCCGG
>NZ_JBQXDJ010000274.1:0-286 GCF_052601015.1 Chitinimonas violaceus
GTTGGATAGTGGAGCGTTCTTTTGCGTGGTTGGAGAAGTGCCGTCGATTGTGGAAGAACTGTGAACGCAAGCTCGACACCAGCTTGCAATTCATTCAGTTTGCCTTTCTGACTCTTCTTCTGCGGAGGGGTGTGTCAGGATTTCCGTGTTCAAGGCGGATTTGAGATTCACACGGATGATCGAATAAACCGATCCGCGTAAAGAATAGCGAATTGGTTCATGGCCGTCTTCCAATCCTTGGCGGCATAGCCCCAATCAGCGGTGATATTGCGCAGCGCCAGCCAGA
>NZ_JBQXDJ010000275.1:0-281 GCF_052601015.1 Chitinimonas violaceus
CAAGGTCTTGCAGGTTGCCCCTTCTGGCTACTGGCGCCACGCGGCACGTAGTCGGAATCCATTCCTACGCAGTGCACGGTCACAGCGGGATGAAGTGCTGCTGGCCCACATCGAAAGGGTGTGGAATGCCAACCTTCAGGTGTATGGCGCAGCTAAGGTCTGGCAACAACTTCAGCGTGAGGCGGTTTCGGTAGCCAGATGTACCGTTGAACGACTCATGAGGCGTCATGGGCTGCGTGGCGTCATTCGAGGGAAAGTCCTACGAACGACTGTGTCCGATG
>NZ_JBQXDJ010000276.1:0-279 GCF_052601015.1 Chitinimonas violaceus
GGCACTTTCCAGCAGTGGGCGAATGGTTTCAAATTGTTCGCGACTGACGTCGCTGGGGTAAGCGGTTCTCATTGGGCAAGCATCGCCGGTTTGGGGCTAGATGAAAAGACTTTGAACAGGTTCTAAGTGTTTAGTCCCATAGTGTGCTGGAATGACCTGTCCTGACAACCGTAGACACACCCACCTCAAATGCAGACCAATTGCCTGCTGAATTTTTCTGCAAACACCGCCGGTGCCAAATTACCTAGCCGAGAGTGGCGTCGTTGGCGGTTGTAAAAG
>NZ_JBQXDJ010000277.1:0-276 GCF_052601015.1 Chitinimonas violaceus
TGCCGATTCAAAACTGACCCAGGTGTTCTACTTGCCCTGCCTAATTTCTAGGCAGGAGAGAAAGGGTGATCACCATGGAAATGTTAGGCAAGGTTCGGCGGATGTATCTACGCGACAAGCTGTCGCTACATGAGATTACCAAGCGCACCGGTCTGTCGCGCAATACCATCCGAAAATGGCTTCGAATGCCAGAGGAGCCGGCGCCACCCACTTACCAGCGAGCAGCGTCAGCTGGGAAACTCTCTACCTTCTACGCCACATTGGAGCAGGCACTCC
>NZ_JBQXDJ010000278.1:0-276 GCF_052601015.1 Chitinimonas violaceus
CCTTTAGCGAGATATGCGCCGGGGTCATCGGCTCGCCGTAGTCACTCAGAAACAGCGCCGTTTCATCCACCGTCAGCAACTGCGGGCGGGATTCCATCAGGTAACGATCCAGCCAAGCCAGCGCACGTTGTCCCAACGGCACTACCCTGTCTTTGCGCCCTTTGCCTTCTCGTACCATCACCAGCCGACGGTGCAGGTCCACGTCATAGCACGCCAGGTTCGACGCCTCCAGCCGTCGTAACCCCGTGCTATAGAGCAATTCCAGCAAGGCACGGT
>NZ_JBQXDJ010000279.1:0-273 GCF_052601015.1 Chitinimonas violaceus
CTGCATCGCTGCCTGAATCACCTGCCTTATGATCATCGCTGCGTGAGTATAGAAGCGGTCCGCCTTCGGATTCCTGAACCTTAAGTTCCGATATCAAGCGTTCAAACGCCTGATTGAAGACCTTACGCTCCTCCCCAGCCGGGTACGGATAATCCGGGTCGGTATCGCCCTTATCGCGTTTGTTGTTGCTCACCAGGTAATGATTGCTGGCCTCGTTGTTGGCCAGCTTGTCCATTACCCAAGTCTCGAAGGCGCGGGCAAACATCTCATGGG
>NZ_JBQXDJ010000280.1:0-270 GCF_052601015.1 Chitinimonas violaceus
GTGGAAGGCGATAAAGTGGAAACGGCCAGAAGCAGGATTGATGCTGCATTCGGACCGAGGGAGTCAATATTGCTCGCAGGGATATCGTGCGCTGGTGGCGCAGTTTGGCTTACGCGCTTCGATGTCGAGGCGGGGTAACTGCTATGGTAATCCCCCCGGAAAATAGGGGTGTGCAGAAGTAGAATTTTCTCGGATAGAGGGAGTTCTACAAAATGAAGAAATCGAGATTTTCGGACAGCCAAATCATCACCGTGCTTAAGGAGGCAGAGG
>NZ_JBQXDJ010000281.1:0-260 GCF_052601015.1 Chitinimonas violaceus
TAACATTTCCATGGTGATCACCCTTTCTCTCCTGCCTAGAAATTAGGCAGGGCAAGTAGAACACCTGGGTCAGTTTTGAATCGGCACTAGCACTTTGGCTGGGTCAGTTTTCGGTCAGCCGCAACAAGCTATTGGCAAAGCCATCGGTGACTATGCCCAGCTGAGCGGGCCGGCTCAGGCTGCCCTTGCCAAGCTGCCACCCGGTACCGCCAAACTTCCCATCGTCCAGTCAATGAACAAGCGGCTACAAGGTGCGCTGC
>NZ_JBQXDJ010000282.1:0-255 GCF_052601015.1 Chitinimonas violaceus
CGACAGCCATCCGCAGTGACAATGGGCCGGAATACATTGGCAAGATACTGAGTGAATGGGCACAGAGAAAGGGAGTTCGACTTGATCATATCCAGCCTGGCAAGCCGCAACAGAACGCGTACGTTGAGCGCTTCAACCGTACTGTGCGCTACGATTGGCTTGGTCACTACCTGTTCGAGTCGATCGCAGAAGTTCAGGATTACGCAACGGATTGGATCTGGTTCTACAATCACGAACGCCCTAACATGGCCTTGG
>NZ_JBQXDJ010000283.1:0-255 GCF_052601015.1 Chitinimonas violaceus
GCTGGATGCAGCAAATGCCGTCTTCGCGACGTAGTCGCGCTATCCGATCCCGACCCGCCACGATCCCTTCGGCAGCCAGTTCGGTTTGCAAGCGCCTTGCACTGTAGGTTCGGCGTGTTTTGTTGTGTGCCGCACGGATTGCTACCCGCAACCGTTCGTTCTCCTGAGCCCGTCGGCTAGGTGGACGTTTAAGCCAGGCATAGAAACCACAACAAGAAACCGCCAGGGTCCGGCACAGCCACGTTACCGGGTAAA
>NZ_JBQXDJ010000284.1:0-255 GCF_052601015.1 Chitinimonas violaceus
TTAATGCCTGTGTCAGCAGGCTACCGTCCTTACGGGGTTCACTCCAGATGCTGAAGTAGGCGTGGACGGTACGCCACTTTGGGAACTCGCTGGGCAACATGCGCCACTGGCAGCCACTCTTGAGTAGGTAGAGGACGGCACAAAATACGTCGTATAGGTCGACTCGGCGAGGACTGGTTTTTTTACGGGCGTTTTCCAGCAAAGGGCGGATGGCTTCGAATTGTTCGCGACTGATATCGCTGGGGTAAGGGGTTC
>NZ_JBQXDJ010000285.1:0-255 GCF_052601015.1 Chitinimonas violaceus
AGAGCTTGAGGTGAGCGACCTGCATGCGGCGATAGAGGCCGCCAATCACTAACCCCTCCTCGCTCCAGTCAAACTGAAATGCCTCACCCAACGCAAACTGCAGCGGTACAAAGGCGTGCAGTGCACTCCCTTTACGACCGCGCCAGGCACGGATAAAGGCTGTCAGTTGGCTGTAACCGCCTTGGTAACCCTCCGCCTTGATTTGCGTGAACAGCGCCCGGGCTGTGCGTCGATCCGGTTTGGGCCGATGGGAAT
>NZ_JBQXDJ010000286.1:0-255 GCF_052601015.1 Chitinimonas violaceus
TGGCGAACATCCTGCTGGACGAAGTGGACCGGGAGTTGGAACGGCGAGGCCACTGCTTCGCACGCTATGCCGACGACTGCAACGTCTACGTGAAGAGCCGGAAGGCTGGGGAACGCGTGCTGGCGGGCCTTCGACGCCTGTATGCGAAGCTGCATCTACAGGTGAATGAAGGCAAGACAGCGGTAGCCTCGGTGTTCGGGCGTAAATTCCTGGGTTTCACCCTGTGGGTTGGGCGCGGTGGCGAGGTGAAGCGTA
>NZ_JBQXDJ010000287.1:0-255 GCF_052601015.1 Chitinimonas violaceus
TGGCGAACATCCTGCTGGACGAAGTGGACCGGGAGTTGGAACGGCGAGGCCACTGCTTCGCACGCTATGCCGACGACTGCAACGTCTACGTGAAGAGCCGGAAGGCTGGGGAACGCGTGCTGGCGGGTCTTCGACGCCTGTATGCGAAGCTGCATCTACAGGTGAATGAAGGCAAGACAGCGGTAGCCTCGGTGTTCGGGCGTAAATTCCTGGGTTTCACCCTGTGGGTTGGGCGCGGTGGCGAGGTGAAGCGTA
>NZ_JBQXDJ010000288.1:0-255 GCF_052601015.1 Chitinimonas violaceus
GTCGGACAGCCCAGACATTGATGCGCATGGATCTGGTCATTCTGGATGAGTTGGGTTACCTGCCGTTCAGTCAGATTGGTGGTGCTTTGCTGTTCCATCTGTTGTCGAAGCTGTATGAGCACACCAGCGTCATCATCACCACCAATCTAAGTTTCTCGGAATGGTCGAGTGTATTTGGCGATGCCAAGATGACGACAGCCCTGCTGGACCGACTGACGCACCATTGCCACATCGTTGAGACGGGTAATGAATCTT
>NZ_JBQXDJ010000289.1:0-255 GCF_052601015.1 Chitinimonas violaceus
TGGCTGTGATGCCTGTCGTCTGGAAGCTGGCCTGACCTGTATCCGCATCACTGATGGTGAGCGTGCCGCTGTCAGTAAGCAAACCCGTACTACCTACTGCCACATCCTCTGTCACAGCGCCGATCGCCTTGCCGGCAATCACTGGAACATCATCGGTACCCGTGACGGTGATCGCAACATTGGACGGGGTTCCATCCACACTTGCCACTGCAAAGTTCAGCGTCAACGATTGGCCCGCTCTCAGACCTTGTACTT
>NZ_JBQXDJ010000290.1:0-255 GCF_052601015.1 Chitinimonas violaceus
TGGCTGTGATGCCTGTCGTCTGGAAGCTGGCCTGACCTGTATCCGCATCACTGATGGTGAGCGTGCCGCTGTCAGTAAGCAAACCCGTACTACCTACTGCCACATCCTCTGTCACAGCGCCGATCGCTTTGCCGGCAATCACTGGAACATCATCGGTACCCGTGACGGTGATCGCAACATTGGACGGGGTTCCATCCACACTTGCCACTGCAAAGTTCAGCGTCAACGATTGGCCCGCTCTCAGACCTTGTACTT
>NZ_JBQXDJ010000291.1:0-255 GCF_052601015.1 Chitinimonas violaceus
AAGATTCATTACCCGTCTCAACGATGTGGCAATGGTGCGTCAGTCGGTCCAGCAGGGCTGTCGTCATCTTGGCATCGCCAAATACACTCGACCATTCCGAGAAACTTAGATTGGTGGTGATGATGACACTGGTGTGCTCATACAGCTTCGACAACAGATGGAACAGCAAAGCACCACCAATCTGACTGAACGGCAGGTAACCCAACTCATCCAGAATGACCAGATCCATGCGCATCAATGTCTGGGCTGTCCGAC
>NZ_JBQXDJ010000292.1:0-255 GCF_052601015.1 Chitinimonas violaceus
GCGGCAAGAAAATCAAAGGGCGAAAGCGGCATATCGTGGTGGATACACTGGGCAATCTGCTTCATGTTGAGGTTCATGCTGCGAATCGGCACGATACCAAGGCTGGGCCGGGGATTTTGGCTCATGTACTGGAAAGGTGGCCGAGCATACGTGCTTTCTCGGCGGATGCTGGCTATCGAGGGACGACGGTGGATTTTGTACAAAGGGAGCTGCGCCGTTCATGCCATATTTCGACCAAGATCAAGGATGGCTTTG
>NZ_JBQXDJ010000293.1:0-255 GCF_052601015.1 Chitinimonas violaceus
GGCGTTGCCATTTCGACGATCAATCTCGATGTCACACCGGTCAACGATGCACCGTCGGGTAAAGATGCGCGCTTTACCATACAGGAAGATGGCAGAAAAATATTCGCGGCTGCCGATTTTGGCTTTATTGATGTGGATGCGGGTGACAGTTTAAAGGCGGTACGAATCGACAAGTTGCCAACTGCCGGCGCGCTGAATCTGAATGGTGTTGGAGTGCAGCCCGGACAGGTAATTGCTGTGACAAAGCTTGGTGAG
>NZ_JBQXDJ010000294.1:0-255 GCF_052601015.1 Chitinimonas violaceus
CGGAATACCTGCTCGGTGATGTCAGCGGCGATGGCAAGTCTGACCTGGTAGTAGTACGCAAGCGCCAGGATGGCAAGGCAGTCGCCACCATCCGGCTGGCTACAGCCGATGGGCTGGGTGAAGCGACAGAGCTGGAACTGGGTGCCTGGGCAGCCGAGACCCGCTATCTGCTGGGTGATGGCACTGGGGACGGCAAGGCCGATCTGTGGGTGGTATCGCAGACGACGGATAAGAGAGTACAGGTTGTACTGTGGC
>NZ_JBQXDJ010000295.1:0-255 GCF_052601015.1 Chitinimonas violaceus
GTGTCGGGGTCAAACTTAAACGTCCCATACACGCCATTGGGGCTGCTGGGTGCTTTGAAGTGGCTCTCGTCATGATCCACATCGCGGATCGTCAAAGTGCCGCTTGCTGTGGCAACACCTGCATCGGCATTACCTGCACCACCAGCTTCAATCACCTTGCCGCTGGCATCACCACTAATAACGGGTTTGTCATTAGTGCCGGTGAGGGTGACGACGATGTCCTGGGTGGCAGTGCCATCCTCGCTCTTTACCTGC
>NZ_JBQXDJ010000296.1:0-255 GCF_052601015.1 Chitinimonas violaceus
CTCACCAAGCTTTGTCACAGCAATTACCTGTCCGGGCTGCACTCCAACACCATTCAGATTCAGCGCGCCGGCAGTTGGCAACTTGTCGATTCGTACCGCCTTTAAACTGTCACCCGCATCCACATCACTAAAGCCAAAATCGGCAGCCGCGAATATTTTTCTGCCATCTTCCTGTATGGTAAAGCGCGCATCTTTACCCGACGGTGCATCGTTGACCGGTGTGACATCGAGATTGATCGTCGAAATGGCAACGCC
>NZ_JBQXDJ010000297.1:0-255 GCF_052601015.1 Chitinimonas violaceus
CGGAATACCTGCTCGGTGATGTCAGCGGCGATGGCAAGTCTGACCTGGTAGTAGTACGCAAGCGCCAGGATGGCAAGGCAGTCGCCACCATCCGGCTGGCTACAGCCGATGGGCTGGGTGAAGCGACCGAGCTGGAACTGGGTGCCTGGGCAGCCGAGACCCGCTATCTGCTGGGTGATGGCACTGGGGACGGCAAGGCCGATCTGTGGGTGGTATCGCAGACGACGGATAAGAGAGTACAGGTTGTACTGTGGC
>NZ_JBQXDJ010000298.1:0-255 GCF_052601015.1 Chitinimonas violaceus
AGCAAAAGTTAGCCGACATTTTAAAGCAGGAAGACTTGGTTAACAGGCTGGCGGGTAACGACACTGCGCTCGTTGCCTTGGAAAAAATAAAAGCCGGCGACATTGGTGAATATGTGGCGCTCTCCCCCGAGAAAGGCCGACGTAAGTCACCAGGTGCAATAGGCGGGCATATAAAAACCGTTGCCGATGCACTGGGCTACAACAATGGGCAGTCGCTGGACTTGGCCCAATACGTAAACGGGGTGCATTTCGCCA
>NZ_JBQXDJ010000299.1:0-254 GCF_052601015.1 Chitinimonas violaceus
CCGACTCCGCTATCAGATCACCGTGCTTTACGCACTTTGACAGTCTCGGGGTTTGCCGGTCACGGTCTTACCTGTCTTGCCATCACATCAAGATTGCCTGCGCAACCGCTGGAAGTCCTCACCAATCGTAAACCCCCGGCGAGCAGCATCTATCCACGGCAGGCGCTTCGGGTTTATGGCGTGCGCCGTGCTTCGATGAAACGATGGAGCGGTTCGTAGGCCACGCGCCACTGATGCCCATCAACCTGCAGCGT
>NZ_JBQXDJ010000300.1:0-254 GCF_052601015.1 Chitinimonas violaceus
CGCTTTGTCGGTCTACGCAGTAGCAGTCAGATTCCAGACCGTACCACCCTTTGGACCTTCAAGGAGCGGCTCATTGCCGCAGGTGCGAGTAACAGCATCTTTGAGGCGACCAATCGGCAGTTAGCCAGTAAACCCCCGGCGAGCAGCATCTATCCACGGCAGGCGCTTCGGGTTTATGGCGTGCGCCGTGCTTCGATGAAACGATGGAGCGGTTCGTAGGCCACGCGCCACTGATGCCCATCAACCTGCAGCGT
>NZ_JBQXDJ010000301.1:0-254 GCF_052601015.1 Chitinimonas violaceus
CTGGCCAACAAGAATGCTCGTATTGTCTGGGCTTTACTGGCACACGAGCGAGAGTTCCAGTCCGACCGCACCCTGGCGTTCGCCGGAGAGTAGCCAGACTGGTTGATAGTGACAATCCAGATTGGTGGTAAATGCCCGGAGGCCAGCATCTATCGCCGTCGCTGGACAGTGTCCAAGCTGATTGACTCCTTATTATCGGAGTTCAGTCATGCTTGCAGTCCCCCAGCGCGCTTTTGTTGCCAACCAGCCCGTCG
>NZ_JBQXDJ010000302.1:0-253 GCF_052601015.1 Chitinimonas violaceus
GTATCGCTACCGGCATTTGGTCGAGAACGCCTTTGCGAGGCTGAAGCATTACCGTGCAGTGGCGTTCCGGTTCGACAAACTGAAACGGAACTATGAAAGCATGGTTGCCATGGCCTGTGGGTTTCTAGTAAATGCCCGGAGGCCAGCATCTATCGCCGTCGCTGGACAGTGTCCAAGCTGATTGACTCCTTATTATCGGAGTTCAGTCATGCTTGCAGTCCCCCAGCGCGCTTTTGTTGCCAACCAGCCCGTC
>NZ_JBQXDJ010000303.1:0-253 GCF_052601015.1 Chitinimonas violaceus
TGGCTCGGTTGGGGTGTCAGCCAATAACTGCGTACAGTTATTGTCACAAGTCCTAGATGGCCGAGCTTCGCCCGTCCTGGCGGCGAGTCCTTCGGCCGCGCCGACTAACACCGACTGCGGTTTACGCTGTTTGCGCTGATTGAATATTGACCCACCCTGCCGATTGAATATTGACCCAGTGATGGTTGCCGCCGTTTGACCGGCGACTGTGCATAACTATATCTCTACGGGCTAGTCTCACCCGTGGATTTTC
>NZ_JBQXDJ010000304.1:0-253 GCF_052601015.1 Chitinimonas violaceus
CGCTGCAGGTTGATGGGCATCAGTGGCGCGTGGCCTACGAACTGCTCCATCGTTTCATCGAAGCACGGCGCACGCCATAAACCCGAAGCGCCTGCCGTGGATAGATGCTGCTCGCCGGGGGTTTACGGTCTGTAGGGTCGTGGCTGGAAATACAGCACCTAGTGCCTCGGGCATGCCCTTGAGGCCGTCTGTCACTGCGATCAGGATGTCGTTGACGCCACGCGTCTTGAGATCGTTGAACACCTTCATCCAG
>NZ_JBQXDJ010000305.1:0-253 GCF_052601015.1 Chitinimonas violaceus
CGGATTGGATCTGGTTCTACAATCACGAACGCCCTAACATGGCCTTGGGCGGTATTACCCCAATACAGCGGCTGGCCATGGTCGCATAGCGCTACTTCTGACTCCTCTTAAAAATGGGGGGATTACCCGATGGCGACTTCGTTTCGACCCAGCCCGCGTTTGGGCTGTTCGCGGATGGTTACGTCCAGGCCGTCTACGTTGATCGATACGTAGGGAATCTGCCAACGGACACGCGTAGGCTCATCCAACTCTA
>NZ_JBQXDJ010000306.1:0-253 GCF_052601015.1 Chitinimonas violaceus
ACTCTGACCGATGTTCAAAAACCATACGGACAGCGCGTTCTTTGACTTCTGGCGAATACTTGGTTGGCTTCTTCATAACTCCATTCTCTCAAGAAATGGAGCCTCCTCATTATCCGGGGGGATTCAGTACGCGTTCGTGAAGCAATGGCGACAGGTTTACCCGGTAACGTGGCTGTGCCGGACCCTGGCGGTTTCTTGTTGTGGTTTCTATGCCTGGCTTAAACGTCCACCTAGCCGACGGGCTCAGGAGAAC
>NZ_JBQXDJ010000307.1:0-252 GCF_052601015.1 Chitinimonas violaceus
GGGCTATGCCGCCAAGGATTGGAAGACGGCCATGAACCAATTCGCTATTCTTTACGCGGATCGGTTTATTCGATCATCCGTGTGAATCTCAAACCCGCCTTGAACACGGAAATCCTGACACCCCCACCTGTCCTGACAACCGTAGGCACACCTACTTCAAATGCAGACCAATTGCCTGCTGAATTTTTCTGCAAACACCGCCGGTGCCAAATTACCTAGCCGAGAGTGGCGTCGTTGGCGGTTGTAAAAGAT
>NZ_JBQXDJ010000308.1:0-252 GCF_052601015.1 Chitinimonas violaceus
GACTTCGTTTCGACCCAGCCCGCGTTTGGGCTGTTCGCGGATGGTTACGTCCAGGCCGTCTACGTTGATCGATACGTAGGGGATCAGCCAACAGACACGCGTAGGTTCATCCAACTCTACGACGGCTGTAAACCCCCGGCGAGCAGCATCTATCCACGGCAGGCGCTTCGGGTTTATGGCGTGCGCCGTGCTTCGATGAAACGATGGAGCAGTTCGTAGGCCACGCGCCACTGATGCCCATCAACCTGCAGC
>NZ_JBQXDJ010000309.1:0-252 GCF_052601015.1 Chitinimonas violaceus
CCGCAGTCGGTGTTAGTCGGCGCGGCCGAAGGACTCGCCGCCAGGACGGGCGAAGCTCGGCCATCTAGGACTTGTGACAATAACTGTACGCAGTTATTGGCTGACACCCCAACCGAGCCACTGCCGCGGTAATCCCCCCGGAAAATAGGGGTGTGCAGAAGTAGAATTTTCTCGGATAGAGGGAGTTCTACAAAATGAAGAAATCGAGATTTTCGGACAGCCAAATCATCACCGTGCTTAAGGAGGCAGAGG
>NZ_JBQXDJ010000310.1:0-252 GCF_052601015.1 Chitinimonas violaceus
CACTAACTTGATGGCTTCCGCTCGGTATTCCGACGTATAGCTTTGTGTTTCTCTCTTACTCACCGCAGCCTCCTGTTGGCTCAAGTTTACCAATCAGGTGTGTCTACGGAATTCAGGCTACCTCACTTGGCAGAGGCGATCAAACGGAATCACCCAGTAGCCTTCTGTGCCTTGCCGCTTGGCAAACTCAATGCCGTTGTCTGTCAAGATCGTGTGAATGGTGTAAGGCACAGTGGCAATCAAGCCAGACAG
>NZ_JBQXDJ010000311.1:0-252 GCF_052601015.1 Chitinimonas violaceus
GACAGATTCCTGGCATCAGAAGGCCACCACGCCAGCGACCTTCAGATAGCACAAGCGTTGCAAGTTGTACCCCGCAATCTTCCAGTGCAGATTCAAGGTGGCGCGTGCCAACCCGATGCAACGTAAGTAAACCCCCGGCGAGCAGCATCTATCCACGGCAGGCGCTTCGGGTTTATGGCGTGCGCCGTGCTTCGATGAAACGATGGAGCAGTTCGTAGGCCACGCGCCACTGATGCCCATCAACCTGCAGCG
>NZ_JBQXDJ010000312.1:0-252 GCF_052601015.1 Chitinimonas violaceus
CTTCATCCCGCTGTGACCGTGCACTGCGTAGGAATGGATTCCGACTACGTGCCGCGTGGCGCCAGTAGCCAGAAGGGGCAACCTGCAAGACCTTGCAGATCGGCTCGACCCCAAGGGCGCTCCGGTGGTAATCCCCCCATTTTTAAGGGGAGTCAGAAGTAGCGCTATGCGACCATGGCCAGCCGCTGTATTGGGGTAATACCGCCCAAGGCCATGTTAGGGCGTTCGTGATTGTAGAACCAGATCCAATCC
>NZ_JBQXDJ010000313.1:0-252 GCF_052601015.1 Chitinimonas violaceus
ATCTGGAACGCGAAGTCCGAGAGCTGCGTAAGGCGAATGAAATTCTGCGCTTGGCCAGTGCTTATTTCGCCCAGGCGGAGCTCGACCGCCGGTTCAAGCCATAAAATCGTTCATCGACGCTCACCGGGTAATCCCCCCGGAAAATAGGGGTGTGCAGAAGTAGAATTTTCTCGGATAGAGGGAGTTCTACAAAATGAAGAAATCGAGATTTTCGGACAGCCAAATCATCACCGTGCTTAAGGAGGCAGAGGC
>NZ_JBQXDJ010000314.1:0-252 GCF_052601015.1 Chitinimonas violaceus
GATTGGATCTGGTTCTACAATCACGAACGCCCTAACATGGCCTTGGGCGGTATTACCCCAATACAGCGGCTGGCCATGGTCGCATAGCGCTACTTCTGACTCCCCTTAAAAATGGGGGGATTACCCCGCCAGCCGAAGCACCGCAAATCGACGATATTTACCCCGATGAGGGACCGCCAACATGGTGGAACCCCGAGGAAGACCCCGGTTTAGACGCACCGCCACCCTTTGATGCGGGTTATTTCGACCACT
>NZ_JBQXDJ010000315.1:0-252 GCF_052601015.1 Chitinimonas violaceus
CATAGAAATCTTTTACAACCGCCAACGACGCCACTCTCGGCTAGGTAATTTGGCACCGGCGGTGTTTGCAGAAAAATTCAGCAGGCAATTGGTCTGCATTTGAAGTGGGTGTGTCTACGGTTGTCAGTGCTAGTGCCGATTCAAAACTGACCCAGGTGTTCTACTTGCCCTGCCTAATTTCTAGGCAGGAGAGAAAGGGTGATCACCATGGAAATGTTAGGCAAGGTTCGGCGGATGTATCTACGCGACAAG
>NZ_JBQXDJ010000316.1:0-252 GCF_052601015.1 Chitinimonas violaceus
GATTGGATCTGGTTCTACAATCACGAACGCCCTAACATGGCCTTGGGCGGTATTACCCCAATACAGCGGCTGGCCATGGTCGCATAGCGCTACTTCTGACTCCCCTTAAAAATGGGGGGATTACCGCCTGAATTCCGTAGACACACCTGATTGGTAAACTTGAGCCAACAGGAGGCTGCGGTGAGTAAGAGAGAAACACAAAGCTATACGTCGGAATACCGAGCGGAAGCCATCAAGTTAGTGCTGGACCAA
>NZ_JBQXDJ010000317.1:0-252 GCF_052601015.1 Chitinimonas violaceus
GGGGCTATGCCGCCAAGGATTGGAAGACGGCCATGAACCAATTCGCTATTCTTTACGCGGATCGGTTTATTCGATCATCCGTGTGAATCTCAAACCCGCCTTGAACACGGAAATCCTGACACCCCCAAACTGAATGAATTGCAAGCTGGTGTCGAGCTTGCGTTCACAGTTCTTCCACAATCGACGGCACTTCTCCAACCACGCAAAAGAACGCTCCACTATCCAACGCTTCGGCATCACCGCAAACCGATG
>NZ_JBQXDJ010000318.1:0-252 GCF_052601015.1 Chitinimonas violaceus
CAGCCGTTTGCTCAGGGTGTGCAAGCTTGCGTGGGGGCGACAGTGCAAATAGCCAAGCGTAGTGAGCTGCATCGGTTTGCGGTGATGCCGAAGCGTTGGATAGTGGAGCGTTCTTTTGCGTGGTTGGGGGGGTGTCAGGATTTCCGTGTTCAAGGCGGGTTTGAGATTCACACGGATGATCGAATAAACCGATCCGCGTAAAGAATAGCGAATTGGTTCATGGCCGTCTTCCAATCCTTGGCGGCATAGCCC
>NZ_JBQXDJ010000319.1:0-252 GCF_052601015.1 Chitinimonas violaceus
GATTCTCCCGCGCCAGAGCCCGTTCCAGCAGCCCCGGCCCTGAGCCGTCTTGCCCTTGCTGCGCCAGTCGTGCTTCATCACGCGCTGCTTTAGGCTTGGCTTCACCTCGCCCGCCAGCAGTTCGCCCGTAAATGCCCGGAGGCCAGCATCTATCGCCGTCGCTGGACAGTGTCCAAGCTGATTGACTCCTTATTATCGGAGTTCAGTCATGCTTGCAGTCCCCCAGCGCGCTTTTGTTGCCAACCAGCCCGT
>NZ_JBQXDJ010000320.1:0-252 GCF_052601015.1 Chitinimonas violaceus
GATTGGATCTGGTTCTACAATCACGAACGCCCTAACATGGCCTTGGGCGGTATTACCCCAATACAGCGGCTGGCCATGGTCGCATAGCGCTACTTCTGACTCCCCTTAAAAATGGGGGGATTACCCCTCGTGCGCCAGTCCCCGCTTGGGTACTAGCTTAGCGATGTCGTAAAACTTGCGCCGCACATGCGCCCAGCAGGCTACCTCGCGGATGGCAGGGTTGGCATAGAGCGCGTCGTAGCCGCTATAGGC
>NZ_JBQXDJ010000321.1:0-252 GCF_052601015.1 Chitinimonas violaceus
TCCGATTGCTTAACATCATTGATGACTTTAACCGCGAAGCGCTGGCTATAGACATTGATCTATCGTTACCTGCAGAGCGGGTCGTGCGTGCGCTGGAACAGATCATCGAATGGCGGGGCAAACCGACTGAATCCCCCCGGTTTTCGTGGAGGCTCAGTTGTTAGAGACAGGCGAACTGTGCCTGCTCGTTTAGCTGTCGGTAATAAGCTGTCTCCGCTTCTGCTGGTGGCACGTAGCCGATTGAGCTTAGTA
>NZ_JBQXDJ010000322.1:0-252 GCF_052601015.1 Chitinimonas violaceus
CTAAGGGTTGTATTGCCGAGCTGTAAGAAGCCCAGTTGGTTGGAAATGTTCGTCAGCTCATCCACGGTCGATATATTGAGTGTATTGAGCTCCCCCTCCACCAAATTGGCCATATCTTGAAGCAGTGAATCCCCCCGGATAATGAGGAGGCTCCATTTCTTGAGAGAATGGAGTTATGAAGAAGCCAACCAAGTATTCGCCAGAAGTCAAAGAACGCGCTGTCCGTATGGTTTTTGAACATCGGTCAGAGTA
>NZ_JBQXDJ010000323.1:0-252 GCF_052601015.1 Chitinimonas violaceus
GATTGGATCTGGTTCTACAATCACGAACGCCCTAACATGGCCTTGGGCGGTATTACCCCAATACAGCGGCTGGCCATGGTCGCATAGCGCTACTTCTGACTCCCCTTAAAAATGGGGGGATTACCGGATGAAGTGCTGCTGGCCCACATCGAAAGGGTGTGGAATACCAACCTTCAGGTGTATAGCGCAGCCAAGGTCTGGCAACAACTTCAGCGTGAGGCGGTTTCGGTAGCCAGATGTACCGTTGAACGA
>NZ_JBQXDJ010000324.1:0-252 GCF_052601015.1 Chitinimonas violaceus
ACCGGATAGAAGGCGCTGCCGAGCAGGGCGAGCGGGCATGACTCCGCGAAGCTCTCGTGATCAAGGCAAGGTGGCGTAAATCCGGCGGTTGTGCGGTGAAGGAGTGCGTTCTTACCTGGGGAGATCTGTAAACCCCCGGCGAGCAGCATCTATCCACGGCAGGCGCTTCGGGTTTATGGCGTGCGCCGTGCTTCGATGAAACGATGGAGCAGTTCGTAGGCCACGCGCCACTGATGCCCATCAACCTGCAGC
>NZ_JBQXDJ010000325.1:0-252 GCF_052601015.1 Chitinimonas violaceus
AAAGGGCGGCGGTGCGTCTAAACCGGGGTCTTCCTCGGGGTTCCACCATGTTGGCGGCCCTTCATCGGGGTAATCGTCGTCGATTTGCGGGGTTTCGGCTGGCGGTAGCGCGTCGTTGAGGGCGTCATGTTGCGGCTGACCGAAAACTGACCCAGCCAAAGTGCTAGTGCCGATTCAAAACTGACCCAGGTGTTCTACTTGCCCTGCCTAATTTCTAGGCAGGAGAGAAAGGGTGATCACCATGGAAATGTT
>NZ_JBQXDJ010000326.1:0-251 GCF_052601015.1 Chitinimonas violaceus
GATTGGATCTGGTTCTACAATCACGAACGCCCTAACATGGCCTTGGGCGGTATTACCCCAATACAGCGGCTGGCCATGGTCGCATAGCGCTACTTCTGACTCCCCTTAAAAATGGGGGGATTACCCGGCCACCGTTTCCGACGGAATTGATGGTTCGGGTGCTGCTGGTTCAGCAATTGTTCAATCTCAGCGATGAGCAGATGGAATTCCAGTTACTGGATCGCCTGAGTTTCCAGCGCTTTGTCGGTCTA
>NZ_JBQXDJ010000327.1:0-251 GCF_052601015.1 Chitinimonas violaceus
CTGCCAGTGCCGCCTCTGCGCTTGGTGCGGTGTAGATCGGCCGAATCGCAGCGGCCAATGGCTTACGATCTTTCCAGCTTGCGTAGTCAAGGCTGTTTCGGATCAGATGGACGATACAGGTCTGTAGTAAATGCCCGGAGGCCAGCATCTATCGCCGTCGCTGGACAGTGTCCAAGCTGATTGACTCCTTATTATCGGAGTTCAGTCATGCTTGCAGTCCCCCAGCGCGCTTTTGTTGCCAACCAGCCCGT
>NZ_JBQXDJ010000328.1:0-251 GCF_052601015.1 Chitinimonas violaceus
GATTGGATCTGGTTCTACAATCACGAACGCCCTAACATGGCCTTGGGCGGTATTACCCCAATACAGCGGCTGGCCATGGTCGCATAGCGCTACTTCTGACTCCCCTTAAAAATGGGGGGATTACCCGTCGATTGCGACGTTTCTGGCATTCGGACAAGGGCTTGTCCGCTCTGCCTTTACGCTGGGTGTGCATGCGCCAGCTTTGTCCAATGAGCCGAGCTTCACGCTCCCCATCCACATAGCCGCGATCA
>NZ_JBQXDJ010000329.1:0-251 GCF_052601015.1 Chitinimonas violaceus
CCAGCATTTGAAGTCGTCAAGCAGCGGACGAGTATCCTGTGCTCGTCTTCGTCGTCGCTCATCGGAGATGAGTTCGCGCAGGGCGTTGTCAGCATGGTAGAGCGCAGCAATGCGGTCGATGGCCTCGGTAATCCCCCCGGAAAATAGGGGTGTGCAGAAGTAGAATTTTCTCGGATAGAGGGAGTTCTACAAAATGAAGAAATCGAGATTTTCGGACAGCCAAATCATCACCGTGCTTAAGGAGGCAGAGG
>NZ_JBQXDJ010000330.1:0-251 GCF_052601015.1 Chitinimonas violaceus
ACCGGCAACTACGTCGGGAGCTGGCCGAAGCCAGGATGGAACGGGACATCTTAAAAAAAGCGACGGCGTACTTTGCCAGGGAGTCACTGCCCGGTACGCGTTCGTGAAGCAATGGCGACAGGTTTACGGTAATCCCCCCGGAAAATAGGGGTGTGCAGAAGTAGAATTTTCTCGGATAGAGGGAGTTCTACAAAATGAAGAAATCGAGATTTTCGGACAGCCAAATCATCACCGTGCTTAAGGAGGCAGAG
>NZ_JBQXDJ010000331.1:0-250 GCF_052601015.1 Chitinimonas violaceus
TTGGATCTGGTTCTACAATCACGAACGCCCTAACATGGCCTTGGGCGGTATTACCCCAATACAGCGGCTGGCCATGGTCGCATAGCGCTACTTCTGACTCCCCTTAAAAATGGGGGGATTACCCCCCAATCAGCGGTGATATTGCGCAGCGCCAGCCAGATGAGCTTCGTCGCAGCTTCATCAGATGGGAAGTGACCTCGGGTCTTAATGATCTTGCGTAGCTGAGCGTTGATGTTCTCGATGGCGTTTG
>NZ_JBQXDJ010000332.1:0-250 GCF_052601015.1 Chitinimonas violaceus
GAAGCGCAGCAAACCCGCAGAATTACGGTTCCTATACCAATCACCCTGCGGGTTTGCTATGCCCCGATTGATGCTCAGTGACGAGCTTTGGTCGAAGCTGGAGAAAATTCTGCTTCAGCAAACCATTGACCTGTCCTGACAACCGTAGACACACCCACTTCAAATGCAGACCAATTGCCTGCTGAATTTTTCTGCAAACACCGCCGGTGCCAAATTACCTAGCCGAGAGTGGCGTCGTTGGCGGTTGTAA
>NZ_JBQXDJ010000333.1:0-250 GCF_052601015.1 Chitinimonas violaceus
TTGGATCTGGTTCTACAATCACGAACGCCCTAACATGGCCTTGGGCGGTATTACCCCAATACAGCGGCTGGCCATGGTCGCATAGCGCTACTTCTGACTCCCCTTAAAAATGGGGGGATTACCCGAGCAATATGGCACTGAAGTCTCACCAGAGTTCATCAGTTCGGTGACCGACGAAGTCATGACAGAAGTCGCTGCCTGGCAGGCTCGACCGCTTGAACCGATGTATCCGGTTGTGTTCTTCGACGCA
>NZ_JBQXDJ010000334.1:0-250 GCF_052601015.1 Chitinimonas violaceus
CTCTGCCTCCTTAAGCACGGTGATGATTTGGCTGTCCGAAAATCTCGATTTCTTCATTTTGTAGAACTCCCTCTATCCGAGAAAATTCTACTTCTGCACACCCCTATTTTCCGGGGGGATTACCGCCACGCCGCACTGACCGTCGGGAACTTCTGGCCCAAGGGGCCTTCAGCAAACGCCTCCAACTCTGCCAGTGCCGCCTCTGCGCTTGGTGCGGTGTAGATCGGCCGAATCGCAGCGGCCAATGGCT
>NZ_JBQXDJ010000335.1:0-250 GCF_052601015.1 Chitinimonas violaceus
AGTTCGTAGGCCACGCGCCACTGATGCCCATCAACCTGCAGCGTCACTGTCTTGTCATTCATGCGTACGATGCGGCCTACCCGTTCATTGTGGTCGCGGTCCCGGAACCCAACCATGTCTCCGATGGTAATCCCCCCGGAAAATAGGGGTGTGCAGAAGTAGAATTTTCTCGGATAGAGGGAGTTCTACAAAATGAAGAAATCGAGATTTTCGGACAGCCAAATCATCACCGTGCTTAAGGAGGCAGAGG
>NZ_JBQXDJ010000336.1:0-250 GCF_052601015.1 Chitinimonas violaceus
TGTATCTACGCGACAAGCTGTCGCTGCATGAGATTACCAAGCGCACAGGTCTGTCGCGCAATACCATCCGAAAATGGCTTCGAATGCCAGAGGAGCCGGCGCCACCCACTTACCAGCGAGCAGCGTCGGTAATCCCCCCGGAAAATAGGGGTGTGCAGAAGTAGAATTTTCTCGGATAGAGGGAGTTCTACAAAATGAAGAAATCGAGATTTTCGGACAGCCAAATCATCACCGTGCTTAAGGAGGCAGA
>NZ_JBQXDJ010000337.1:0-249 GCF_052601015.1 Chitinimonas violaceus
TAACTTGATGGCTTCCGCTCGGTATTCCGACGTATAGCTTTGTGTTTCTCTCTTACTCACCGCAGCCTCCTGTTGGCTCAAGTTTACCAATCAGGTGTGTCTACGGAATTCAGGCTACCTCACATTTACCACAAGCCGTATCTGCGAATGACCGTTGAGGGAATGCTCTACCGGATGCGCGTGGGCTGTCCATGGCGAGATCTGCCCAGTGCTTTTGGCGGCTGGAACACCATCTACAAACGCTTCAAT
>NZ_JBQXDJ010000338.1:0-249 GCF_052601015.1 Chitinimonas violaceus
AACAGCGCCTGGAAAAAATTGCCCTTGAAGGTGCAGTTTTAGGCCAATGGCTGCGTTGAAAGCGTGATGGTGTCTAGGTTTGATGGGTTTCTGTACGACAACTCGTGACCGGAAAATCTATCTTCGGGGATGTGCTGGGTAACAGCATTGCCGGGAATGGTCGTAACTGGGTGGGACCTGCCAAGCCGGTCGTAGCACCAGTGAGTGGGTCGTCAGGTCGTAACTGGCTGTTGGATGACATTCCAGACG
>NZ_JBQXDJ010000339.1:0-248 GCF_052601015.1 Chitinimonas violaceus
ATCTGGAACGCGAAGTCCGAGAGCTGCGTAAGGCGAATGAAATTCTGCGCTTGGCCAGTGCTTATTTCGCCCAGGCGGAGCTCGACCGCCGGTTCAAGCCATAAAATCGTTCATCGACGCTCACCGGAGCGCCCTTGGGGTCGAGCCGATCTGCAAGGTCTTGCAGGTTGCCCCTTCTGGCTACTGGCGCCACGCGGCACGTAGTCGGAATCCATTCCTACGCAGTGCACGGTCACAGCGGGATGAAG
>NZ_JBQXDJ010000340.1:0-248 GCF_052601015.1 Chitinimonas violaceus
CTGCTGTGGGGGTGAGCGGCACCACATCGGCGATGCCGTCAGCGAAAAGCTCGACTATGTGCCGGCACAATTGAGCGTACTGCAATACCGCCGGCCCAAATACGCCTGTTCTGCCTGTTCTGCCTGTTCTGCCTGTTCTGCCTGTGAAGGCCAGATCGCCGTCGCACCCTTGCCGCTGCAGCCCATTGAACAGGGCATGGCCGCACCCGGGCTGCTAGCCCACATCATCGTCAGCAAATGGGCAGACC
>NZ_JBQXDJ010000341.1:0-248 GCF_052601015.1 Chitinimonas violaceus
ATCATTGATGACTTTAACCGCGAAGCGCTGGCTATAGACATTGATCTATCGTTACCTGCAGAGCGGGTCGTGCGTGCGCTGGAACAGATCATCGAATGGCGGGGCAAACCGACAGCCATCCGCAGTGTTGCGGCTGACCGAAAACTGACCCAGCCAAAGTGCTAGTGCCGATTCAAAACTGACCCAGGTGTTCTACTTGCCCTGCCTAATTTCTAGGCAGGAGAGAAAGGGTGATCACCATGGAAATG
>NZ_JBQXDJ010000342.1:0-246 GCF_052601015.1 Chitinimonas violaceus
GGGTGGATAGCCAAGATGGTGGTTCATCTCGGCCCCCAGTGCCCGTTCGATCAAGGCTTTCTTCAGGGCCGCCGTAGCGGTATTGATGGCCTCCGCGGTCATGGGTCCGTTGCCGAACTGAGCTAGGGTCTGTTGACGTTTCACATAGGTAGCCATAGAAACCCACAGGCCATGGCAACCATGCTTTCATAGTTCCGTTTCAGTTTGTCGAACCGGAACGCCACTGCACGGTAATGCTTCAGCCTC
>NZ_JBQXDJ010000343.1:0-245 GCF_052601015.1 Chitinimonas violaceus
GCACATGCGCCCAGCAGGCTACCTCGCGGATGGCAGGGTTGGCATAGAGCGCGTCGTAGCCGCTATAGGCGTCAGCCACCAGATAACCGTGCCAGCCCTTGAGCCAGGCTTGTGGGTGCTCGCCGGCGCGCGTTTCGCTGAAGTCGTAGGCGGCCAGCCGAGTGTGCGGGTCGACATAGACCCAGGCACGTGCCTGTTTCGTACCACCCTTCTGCGCCAGCGGAACGATGGTGTCGTCGGTATGC
>NZ_JBQXDJ010000344.1:0-240 GCF_052601015.1 Chitinimonas violaceus
CATCATCAAACAGATCGCGCCAATCCCGTGGCCGTTCGCTGCGGTTCGGTTCCGGTACGACCGGCTTGGCAGGTTCCACCCATTTACGACCATTGCCCGCAATGCTATTGCCAAGCACATCCCCGAAGATAGATTTCCCGGTCGCAAGTTGTCGTACTAAAACCCTTCAAACCTAGACGCCATGCGGCTTTTAACGCATCGATAGGCTCAACAATACCCACTAAACAGGAATTTTTTCCA
>NZ_JBQXDJ010000345.1:0-240 GCF_052601015.1 Chitinimonas violaceus
AAACAGCGCCTGGAAAAAATGCTGTCCATTGGGCAGTTTTAGGCCAATGGATGCGTTAAAAGCCTGATGGCGTCTAGGTTTGAAGGGTATCTGTACGACAAACCGTGACCGAAAAATCTATCTTCGGGGATGTGCTTGGCAATAGCATTGCGGGCAATGGTCGTAAATGGGTGGAACCTGCCAAGCCGGTCGTACCGGAACCGAACCGCAGCGAACGGCCACGGGATTGGCGCGATCTGT
>NZ_JBQXDJ010000346.1:0-239 GCF_052601015.1 Chitinimonas violaceus
TGGCTAACTGCCGATTGGTCGCCTCAAAGATGCTGTTACTCGCACCTGCGGCAATGAGCCGCTCCTTGAAGGTCCAAAGGGTGGTACGGTCTGGAATCTGACTGCTACTGCGTAGACCGACAAAGCGCTGGAAACTCAGGCGATCCAGTAACTGGAATTCCATCTGCTCATCGCTGAGATTGAACAATTGCTGAACCAGCAGCACCCGAACCATCAATTCCGTCGGAAACGGTGGCCGG
>NZ_JBQXDJ010000347.1:0-239 GCF_052601015.1 Chitinimonas violaceus
AGCCTGTCCCTGCTGTGGGGGTGAGCGGCACCACATCGGCGATGCCGTCAGCGAAAAGCTCGACTATGTGCCGGCACAATTGAGCGTACTGCAATACCGCCGGCCCAAATACGCCTGTTCTGCCTGTGAAGGCCAGATCGCCGTCGCACCCTTGCCGCTGCAGCCCATTGAACAGGGCATGGCCGCACCCGGGCTGCTAGCCCACATCATCGTCAGCAAATGGGCAGACCATCTGCCGC
>NZ_JBQXDJ010000348.1:0-238 GCF_052601015.1 Chitinimonas violaceus
ACCTCCGCAGCCAATTCGACAGCGCTCTGCATGCCTGCACCAGAAACACTTGCTGTCTTGCCTTTACGCGCTTGGGTCACCCAGTAAGCCAAGGTGCCCTGATTCATATTCAATCGTGTTGCTGCTTCGGCAACCGACAACCCTTGGTCCAGCACTAACTTGATGGCTTCCGCTCGGTATTCCGACGTATAGCTTTGTGTTTCTCTCTTACTCACCGCAGCCTCCTGTTGGCTCAAGT
>NZ_JBQXDJ010000349.1:0-236 GCF_052601015.1 Chitinimonas violaceus
ATCATTGATGACTTTAACCGCGAAGCGCTGGCTATAGACATTGATCTATCGTTACCTGCAGAGCGGGTCGTGCGTGCGCTGGAACAGATCATCGAATGGCGGGGCAAACCGACAGCCATCCGCAGTGACAATGGGCCGGAATACATTGGCAAGATACTGAGTGAATGGGCACAGAGAAAGGGAGTTCGACTTGATCATATCCAGCCTGGCAAGCCGCAACAGAACGCGTACGTTGA
>NZ_JBQXDJ010000350.1:0-235 GCF_052601015.1 Chitinimonas violaceus
GTCTCACCCGTGGATTTTCCCGTCAGAATGCCTCGTCCGCCCCCTCCCGCTTTTGCTCCCTATATTTGATTCGCGCCTTTGCCGACAGACTACTGTGCTGAAACCGATAAGATTCATTACCCGTCTCAACGATGTGGCAATGGTGCGTCAGTCGGTCCAGCAGGGCTGTCGTCATCTTGGCATCGCCAAATACACTCGACCATTCCGAGAAACTTAGATTGGTGGTGATGATGAC
>NZ_JBQXDJ010000351.1:0-234 GCF_052601015.1 Chitinimonas violaceus
CCCCAACGCGGGGGGTGTGCGGGGTACTGATGCCTGCGAATCGCCAGACGCCACCAGGGTTTTAGCGGAAACGCCCGTTTCTGACGACGAAATAAGGGTGGGGGTGCCTGAAAATACCCCTGATCCGCTCGTGGTCGTACATCCCTTAGCTCACTTGCCGGTGGTGCCGGTAGAAGGCGCGGGCTATGCCGCGTAAGGGCCAGAAACTCAAGACACGCCAACGCCGCCCAACCA
>NZ_JBQXDJ010000352.1:0-234 GCF_052601015.1 Chitinimonas violaceus
CAAAAGCACTGGGCAGATCTCGCCATGGACAGCCCACGCGCATCCGGTAGAGCATTCCCTCAACGGTCATTCGCAGATACGGCTTGTGGTAAATGGTTTGCTGAAGCAGAATTTTCTCCAGCTTCGATCAAAGCTCGTCACTGAGCATCAATCGGGGCATAGCAAACCCGCAGGGTGATTGGTATAGGAACCGTAATTCTGCGGGTTTGCTGCGCTTCTTCAATATACCGAAGT
>NZ_JBQXDJ010000353.1:0-233 GCF_052601015.1 Chitinimonas violaceus
GGATTAAAAGACATATTGCCGTTGATACGCTGGGCTTGCCCCATGCGATTGCGGTAACGACGGCAGAGGTCACCGATCGAAGTGGTGCATTGGAAGCACTAAAAGGCAGCCATGCTGACTTGAGTCGAGTGTTGAGTGTGCTGGCAGATAGTGGTTATACGGGTCAGCCGTTTGCTCAGGGTGTGCAAGCTTGCGTGGGGGCGACAGTGCAAATAGCCAAGCGTAGTGAGCTG
>NZ_JBQXDJ010000354.1:0-233 GCF_052601015.1 Chitinimonas violaceus
GGATCAAAAGACATATTGCTGTTGATACGCTGGGCTTGCCCCATGCGATTGCGGTAACGACGGCAGAGGTCACCGATCGAAGTGGTGCATTGGAAGCACTAAAAGACAGCCATGCTGACTTGAGTCGAGTGTTGAGTGTGCTGGCAGATAGTGGTTATACGGGTCAGCCGTTTGCTCAGGGTGTGCAAGCTTGCGTGGGGGCGACAGTGCAAATAGCCAAGCGTAGTGAGCTG
>NZ_JBQXDJ010000355.1:0-233 GCF_052601015.1 Chitinimonas violaceus
GGATCAAAAGACATATTGCTGTTGATACGCTGGGCTTGCCCCATGCGATTGCGGTAACGACGGCAGAGGTCACCGATCGAAGTGGTGCATTGGAAGCACTAAAAGACAGCCATGCTGACTTGAGTCGCGTGTTGAGTGTGCTGGCAGATAGTGGTTATACGGGTCAGCCGTTTGCTCAGGGTGTGCAAGCTTGCGTGGGGGCGACAGTGCAAATAGCCAAGCGTAGTGAGCTG
>NZ_JBQXDJ010000356.1:0-231 GCF_052601015.1 Chitinimonas violaceus
GCTGGATGCAGCAAATGCCGTCTTCGCGACGTAGTCGCGCTATCCGATCCCGACCCGCCACGATCCCTTCGGCAGCCAGCTCGATTTGTAGGCGTCTTGCACTATAGGTTCGGCGTGTTTTGTTGTGTGCCGCACGGATTGCCACTCGCAACCATTCGTTCTCCTGAGCCCGTCGACTAGGTGGACGTTTAAGCCAGGCATAGAAACCACCACGAGAAACGGCCAGTGTCC
>NZ_JBQXDJ010000357.1:0-231 GCF_052601015.1 Chitinimonas violaceus
GGACCCTGGCGGTTTCTTGTTGTGGTTTCTATGCCTGGCTTAAACGTCCACCTAGCCGACGGGCTCAGGAGAACGAACGGTTGCGGGTAGCAATCCGTGCGGCCCACAACAAAACACGCCGAACCTACAGTGCAAGGCGCTTGCAAACCGAACTGGCTGCCGAAGGGATCGTGGCGGGTCGGGATCGGATAGCGCGACTACGTCGCGAAGACGGCATTTGCTGCATCCAGC
>NZ_JBQXDJ010000358.1:0-231 GCF_052601015.1 Chitinimonas violaceus
GGACCCTGGCGGTTTCTTGTTGTGGTTTCTATGCCTGGCTTAAACGTCCACCTAGCCGACGGGCTCAGGAGAACGAACGGTTGCGGGTAGCAATCCGTGCGGCCCACAACAAAACACGCCGAACCTATAGTGCAAGACGCCTACAAATCGAGCTGGCTGCCGAAGGGATCGTGGCGGGTCGGGATCGGATAGCGCGACTACGTCGCGAAGACGGCATTTGCTGCATCCAGC
>NZ_JBQXDJ010000359.1:0-230 GCF_052601015.1 Chitinimonas violaceus
CTGCTGTGGGGGTGAGCGGCACCACATCGGCGATGCCGTCAGCGAAAAGCTCGACTATGTGCCGGCACAATTGAGCGTACTGCAATACCGCCGGCCCAAATACGCCTGTTCTGCCTGTTCTGCCTGTGAAGGCCAGATCGCCGTCGCACCCTTGCCGCTGCAGCCCATTGAACAGGGCATGGCCGCACCCGGGCTGCTAGCCCACATCATCGTCAGCAAATGGGCAGACC
>NZ_JBQXDJ010000360.1:0-225 GCF_052601015.1 Chitinimonas violaceus
CGGGATGGTCGGCAGCCCAACGATGCGGTAGCAGATGATCAAGGTCGGCAGGCTTGGCCGATGGGTAGCGGGTCAGCACGTCCTTGAGATAGGCGTAAGGATTGACGTCCCGTAGCCTGCACGAATGTACCAGGCTCAGTAACACGGCAGCAGCCTGACCGCCTCGCACCGAACCGGTGAATAGCCAATTACCACGGCCCACGGCAATCGGGCGCAAGGCTTGCT
>NZ_JBQXDJ010000361.1:0-223 GCF_052601015.1 Chitinimonas violaceus
CGATGCACTGAAGGTTCTGGGGACCCATGTCGATTTTGCCGCACTGGCGGCAGACATTGACCGAGCAGCGCCTCGACCCAGCCGCGCCCGCGGCGGCCGGCCACCGTTTCCGACGGAATTGATGGTTCGGGTGCTGCTGGTTCAGCAATTGTTCAATCTCAGCGATGAGCAGATGGAATTCCAGTTACTGGATCGCCTGAGTTTCCAGCGCTTTGTCGGTCTA
>NZ_JBQXDJ010000362.1:0-223 GCF_052601015.1 Chitinimonas violaceus
AGTAGGCGTGGACGGTACGCCACTTTGGAAACTCGCTGGGCAACATACGCCACTGGCAGCCGCTCTTGAGTAGATAGAGGACGGCACAAAATACGTCGTATAGGTCGACTCGGCGAGGACTGGTTTTCTTACGGGCACTTTCCAGCAGTGGGCGAATGGTTTCAAATTGTTCGCGACTGACGTCGCTGGGGTAAGCGGTTCTCATTGGGCAAGCATCGCCGGT
>NZ_JBQXDJ010000363.1:0-216 GCF_052601015.1 Chitinimonas violaceus
ATGTCGCGCGTACCGTCGGGCAACACACCCAATGCCAAGTAGACTGCCTTGTTGCGCACTACGGCATCTTCGCGCATCTTCACCCGCAGTGCGTCGAAGAACACAACCGGATACATCGGTTCAAGCGGTCGAGCCTGCCAGGCAGCGACTTCTGTCATGACTTCGTCGGTCACCGAACTGATGAACTCTGGTGAGACTTCAGTGCCATATTGCTCG
>NZ_JBQXDJ010000364.1:0-214 GCF_052601015.1 Chitinimonas violaceus
TCGTTCAACGGTACATCTGGCTACCGAAACCGCCTCACGCTGAAGTTGTTGCCAGACCTTGGCTGCGCTATACACCTGAAGGTTGGTATTCCACACCCTTTCGATGTGGGCCAGCAGCACTTCATCCCGCTGTGACCGTGCACTGCGTAGGAATGGATTCCGACTACGTGCCGCGTGGCGCCAGTAGCCAGAAGGGGCAACCTGCAAGACCTTG
>NZ_JBQXDJ010000365.1:0-212 GCF_052601015.1 Chitinimonas violaceus
AGTTGGTAGCGTCACCGAAGATGCCGCCACCCCGACCTTGACCGACAGCGGCACGCTCACCATCAGTGATGCGGATACAGGTCAAGCCAGCTTCCAGACGACAGGCATCACAGCCAGTGCGGGTGCACTGGGTGTGCTGACGATCACCCCCAATGGCACCTGGACCTACAACGTCGCGAACAGTGCGGTGCAATACCTGAAGGCAGGCGAGA
>NZ_JBQXDJ010000366.1:0-211 GCF_052601015.1 Chitinimonas violaceus
GCCATCGGAGACATGGTTGGGTTCCGGGACCGCGACCACAATGAACGGGTAGGCCGCATCGTACGCATGAATGACAAGACAGTGACGCTGCAGGTTGATGGGCATCAGTGGCGCGTGGCCTACGAACCGCTCCATCGTTTCATCGAAGCACGGCGCACGCCATAAACCCGAAGCGCCTGCCGTGGATAGATGCTGCTCGCCGGGGGTTTAC
>NZ_JBQXDJ010000367.1:0-205 GCF_052601015.1 Chitinimonas violaceus
CCGTCGATTGCGACGTTTCTGGCATTCGGACAAGGGCTTGTCCGCTCTGCCTTTACGCTGGGTGTGCATGCGCCAGCTTTGTCCAATGAGCCGAGCTTCACGCTCCCCATCCACATAGCCGCGATCAGTCCACACGTCACGGCTGGTATTACCCTCGTCGAGTACGCGCTCAAAGTGCAAGGTGTCGTGCTCGCTGGCAGTGCTG